>JANOZA010000616.1:0-6021 GCA_031429155.1 Verrucomicrobiota bacterium
CTAGGAGCGGCGGCGGCTTGGAGCCGACGGGGAAGGCCTTGAAGACCCAGATCATCGCGCCGCCGTAGGCCGCCGTGATCATGAGGGCCATCGTCACGGCGAGTCCACACGGGCGTGATTCCGGCGGGAGAGTCGTGGCTCCGCTGCTGAGTCCAAGAGGGTGAGTGTGGCCAGTGGAGGGTGCTTCGGGCCGGCGGATGGTGAATTTGGTGCTGCACGAGGGGCACAGGCCCTTCTCTCCAGCGAGAGAATCATCCACGTCGAACGGGGTACGGCATGCGGGGCAATAGATCCGGATGGTCATTCTGGAAGGTATAAGAGGGGGCGGGACGGCTTCTTTCAGGCCGGCCCGTGAGGCAGGCTGGCGGTCAGGTCACTCGCCTTTGGATGCTTTCTCCTCTTCGGGTTTGAGCAAGCCCATCTTTTTGAGCTTCGGAACGATGAGCGCGTTGCAGTAACCGAAGTGGCCGGTGCCCTTGGCGAAGTTTTCGTCGAAGTAATTCTGGTGGTAGTCTTCGGCTTTGGAAAAGTTGTCCAACTTCACGATTTCGGTCACGATGGGTGCTTTGAACTTCCCGCTCTTATCCACTTCGGCCTTCACCTTCTCGGCAACGGCCTTTTGCTCTTCGGTCTGGAAGTAGATGCCCGACCGGTACTGCGTGCCGGAGTCGTTTCCCTGGCGATTGAGGGTGGTGGGGTCGTGGAGTTCAAAGAAGACGTGGAGGAGCTTCTCGGTCGGCAGCACGGCGGGATCGTACACGACCTGGACCACTTCGGAGTGACCGGTGTCCCCCTGGCAGACTTGCTTGTAGGTGGGGTTCTTCACATGGCCGTTGGAGTAGCCGCTGGTGACCGAGTCCACGCCCTTGATGCGTTGGAGGATGACTTCCGTGCACCAGAAACATCCGGCGCCGAGGGTGATGGTTTCCATTTTCTTTTCGGGGGAGGGTTTGGAAGGGGCGGGGACGGACTCTTTCTTCGGTTCGTCCGCGCGGGACGGCAGGGAGAAAAGGGTGGCGGTGAGGAGAATGAGGAGGGCTTTCATGCGGAGTAAGACGCGGCGGAAGCGGGCATTCTTCCCGCACAAATTTTTTCAGCAAGTTTTTCTTCACTTTCCGGACGGAGCCATTTAGGCATGAGATGGACTCATCCGGCGGATGCGCCATTTCCTTCAATCTGTCACACCAATCATTATAACTATGCCTCCCGTAACGCCTCTTCCTGTAGATTCCGGTAACACTGCCTGGCTCCTGATCTCCACCGCACTGGTCCTTTTCATGATGATTCCCGGCCTTGCGCTGTTCTATGCCGGCCTCGTGAGGGCGAAAAACGTGCTTTCGGTGCTCATGCAGTGTTTTTCGCTCACTGCCATCCTCAGCCTCGTTTGGCTGGCCTGCGGCTACTCGCTCGCCTTCGCGGGGGAGGGGACTTTCATCGGCGATCTCAGCAAGGCCTTCCTGTGCGGTGTCACGCCTGATTCCTTCCACAAGAACGTCACCACTGGCGTTCCTGAACTCGTCTATTTCGCTTACCAGATGACATTCTTCGTCATCACTCCCGGCCTGATCATCGGGGCCGTGGTGGAGCGGATGAAGTTCTCGGCGCTCCTGATTTTCATGACGCTGTGGAGCCTCCTCGTGTATCTCCCCATTTGCTACATGGTGTGGTACAAGGGCAATTACTTCGGACTCACGGGCGTCATTGATCATGCGGGCGGTATCGTCGTTCACATCACCGCAGGCGTCGCGGCGCTGGTCGCCTGCATCATGGTCGGGCCTCGACGCGATCACGGCAAGGCCCCAACCATGCCGCACAATCTCCCCATGACCGTGACCGGCGCGGCCATGCTCTGGGTCGGCTGGTTTGGCTTCAATGCCGGCAGCGGTCTGGCCGCGAATGGCGCGGCAGGCATGTCGCTGGTGGTGACGCACATTTCCGCCTGCACCGCCACGCTCGTCTGGATGGGCATCGAATGGATCATCCTCCGCAAGCCGACAGCGCTCGGCGCAGCCACGGGCTCCATCGCCGGACTCGCGGCCATCACTCCGGCCGCCGGCAGCGTCGGGCCTATCGGCGCGATCATCATCGGTGCAGCCTCGGGTGCCGTGTGCTGGTACTTTTCCGTGAAACTGAAAACAAAGTTCCGTTACGACGACTCGCTCGACGTCTTCGGCGTCCATGGCGTGGGCGGATTCGTCGGCACGATCATGCTTGGTTTTCTCGCACACAAATCCTTCGGGGGATTGAATGACGCCGCTTCGTTCACCACGCAGCTACAGGCCGCCATTTACACCGTCGCATGGTCCGCTGCCATCAGCGTCCTGCTGCTCTACATCCTGCGAAAGACCATGGGCCTGCGCGTCAGCGAGCAGGCAGAACGCGAAGGCCTGGATGCCGCCGAGCATGGCGAGAACGCCTACAACAATCAGTAGCCATCCGCTGGCATCTGCACCGCGAAGCCCCGGAGTTGGCCCTTGCAGTAGGCTTCAGCCTTTCGTCTGGTCGCCTCATGCCGGACGATCCCGCAGATGCCTGTCCGCCCGATGCGGAAAACAACACTAGCGAGGCTCCTCCTTCTCGCCTGGCTTCCTTGCAGGGTGCCGACAAGGCGGACATGGGCTGCCTGATCGCCCTCGGTGCCTTGTTCGCCGGTGTTTTCCTGTTCATTCCCGCCATTTGGTTCGGCGGGCCGTTGGTGATTGTTGCGATCCTGTTTTTTCTGCTCGTCATCGTCACTCCATTCCTCAATCCCCTGGAACGGCGGTCGTCCAAAGCCAGGTGGTGGGGCCGCGTTCTCACTTTTCTCCTGCTGGCCGGTCTCGTCGTCGCCGCATGGTTCTGGGTGAGTCGTTACACTAATCGCATGGTGGACGATGACGAGTTCTCCGTGACTCTCCCGTTCCCCTCACCGGCGCGATTCAACTCGTGAAATGGTTTAGCCCCAAAAGTAAAATCCTTGAAGCATTGAGCTGCCCGCGCTAGAACCGGCGGCATGAGAACCGATAATCAGCGCGAGAGTGAAAATGTGGAAGACCGCCGCGGTATGTCCAAAGGAGCCGTCGTCGGAGGCGGGCTGGGAGCCATCATCATTGCTCTCATCATCGGGTTGATGGGAGGGGATCCTTCCAAGCTCCTGGAAATGAGCGCCGGAAGCGGGGGCGGGGAACCAACATCCGAACAAATCCCGGACACTCTGGAATCCAGGGAGGCGAAGCGTTTCGTTTCCGTCGTCCTGGCTGACACGGAGGATGTTTGGAGAAAAATTCTGCCCGAGCAGGGCGGCGCACGATATGAGGACCCGGTGCTGGTGCTTTTCACTGGCCAGGTTGAATCCGCCTGCGGCCGGGCTTCGGCGTCCACCGGCCCGTTCTATTGCCCTGGAGACCGGAAACTCTACCTCGACTTCAGCTTCTTCGACGAGTTGCGCACCAGGTTCAAGGCACCGGGCGACTTTGCTCAGGCTTACGTCATCGCTCACGAGGTGGGACACCACGTCCAAAAGCTGCTGGGCGCTTCCGATATGGTGAACAAAGCCCGCGCCCGGCTGAACGAACGGGACTTCAACCGACTCTCCGTCCGCCTGGAATTGCAGGCCGACTTTTACGCCGGAGTCTGGGCCCACCACGCGCAGCAAATGCGCAAGATACTCGAAGCCGGCGACATCGAAGAGGCCCTGCGCGCCGCGAACGCCATCGGCGATGATCGTCTCCAAAAACAGGCCCAGGGCCATGTGATGCCCGACTCCTTCACCCACGGAACTTCGGAACAGCGCATCCGGTGGTTCACGAAAGGGTTTAAGACAGGCGACCTGCGGCAGGGCGACACGTTCTCCGGGCCTTACGAGGGATTGTAGATGGGCATCGGCCGGTGACGGATCAAGCGATTGGCTCCATAAGAGCGCTGACTGATGCGTCATCGAGGACACGGTGCGCGAGTCCAAAGGTCTGGAGTTGCGTGGTGTCGTGCCATAGCTTGATGGACTGCCATGGTGTGGACTCAAGGAGACTTCGGAGTTGGGTTTGGTCCCGGTAGTGGGCTTCGAGTTCGAATGTCTTCAACAGCCAGACGGAGCGCCGCTCCCAAGCGGTCGCGCTGGTGTAGAAAGCTCCTCCAGGAGCGAGCCATCTTTCTACATTACAGTAGAAAGTTGCGATTTGCTCATCGTTGAGGAATTCGCCGAGTCCTGTGGATGCGATGAAATCGAACTGCCCCTCCGGCAGGGTTGCGGTATCGAGTGCGTCTCCGCATGTGAAGCCGGTGTTGAGTTCCCGCAGTGGTGCAAGAAATTCGCGGGCCGCCGCTATGGCTCCGGCGTCAATGTCGCATCCGGTGTAAACCACCATGGCCCGCTGTTCCGGCGGGAGTGATGACACGAAATTCATCACATCGCGTGGAATGCCGCACGGCACCGTGAGCAGTCGAAACTTTTGCCCCGGATGCTTCTCCTGATGCTCGGTAAAGACGCGGTGCATAACCTTTACCGCCTCCGTGTAGCGGGCTCTCATGCCGCGCGCTGACGGGAGTTGGAGTAAGCGCTTGTCGAGCCAGCGACCAAAGACTCCGCGGCCGGACGGGACATTTGCGTAGAGGTGGTCGGCGAAGTGGTAGCTGCCGCTGCGCTCAATGCCCTCGCGGGCGAGATGGCTGCGTCGCAGGAGCCAGTAGAGCGGGATGAGATGCCAGCGCCCGGTCTTGAGATACTTGGCGACAAGACTTGGCGAGGTTCGAGTGAAATTCGCCGGGCGAATAGCGGTGGTGGTGTTCATGGTGCGATTGGGGTTGTGGATTGTGCGTCATCCAGGAGGCCAGGAATGGCCCACAGGCAGGATTCGTAGGGCTTGAGTTCGGCTGCTACGCGGCGGTCGAGTTCCTGATAGTGCCGCAGGCAGTCGCGGGAACCTGGTTGCGTGCGCAGCCAGGCGGCGACCCAGCCGAGGTGATCCTTCTCGTCTTCGATCATGCGGCGAAAAGCCTCGCGGGCCGGCTCGGGAGTATCCGGAGCCTCCAGTTCCTCAGTGAAGCGGAGGTGGACACTGCGCTCGAAGATTTGCGTAAAGCACAGCACCTCAAGCACACTCGCCGGTGCCGCGCCGTGGTTCATGTAGAACGATTGATAGCTGCGCCGGATCCGCAGCATTGGCAGCCCGAGCGCGCGGATTGTCTCCGCCCAGATGAGTGAATGCTCCGCTTCCTCCGCGCAGTGCCGGGTGAGCCGCGCAATGAGATGAGGATCGCTCACGCGGCCGGTGATGCGCCCGAGCATCAGCGAGCCTTCGAGTTCACTCTGGCGGTACCAGTTGAATTTGATGGCGAGGTTCAGTGTCGTGTCGGTCATGGGATGGAGTGCGCTGAAGTTCAGGCCGCCAGCACATCATGGACGTGCGCGCTGATCTTGCGTCCGGTGAGGCGCTCGACCTTTCGGTTGATGGCGAGGATGGCGGCGAAGTCGTTTTTCTGCGCCACCGGCATATGCGGAACCACGAGTTCGCCGATGTGTTTGAAGTTCGCGGCCTCATCCATCACATCTCCGGCTGTCCCGGGATGGCGTCGGAGAAAGGCGTCGAGGAGTTCATATCCGAACTGGCAATGCCGCACCTCATCTTTGGCGACGAGGCTGAGAATGTGCGCCAGCACGGGATCGGCGGCAAGTTTGGCGTCCTTGTAGAAATTGTGGGCGGCAAAGTGTTCGCTCATCATGTAGCGTGTCAGCAGCCGCGCTGGACTGGTGTATTTCAGATCCAGATTCCGCCGGCGAATGGAGACGATTTCCTCATCACTGATGGGCCGGTAGCCGATGGCATCAAGATACTGAGCGAACACATGGAAGTGCTTGTAGCTCTCGTAAAGCTGCACGCTGTAGATCGCGGTGGCGGCAACGTCATCCCACATCAGATCAAGGATGCGCGGCGTAAAGATGGGTAAACACGACTCGATAAGCGCGGAGTCGCGCACTCGATCAAGGAGGTCGGGCTGCGTGAGCGCGAGTGCCGGGTTCACGGCATTCCAGTCAATGTCGGTGTC
>JANOZA010000617.1:0-2199 GCA_031429155.1 Verrucomicrobiota bacterium
TTTTCAGGGTGAAGATTAGTAACCATCCGTCCGATCGGTCGGATCGGACGGATACTTCCCGTTCCGATCCCAGCGCCGCCGACTACGAAGTCTATGCCGACGGCACCAGCAATCCGTGGGGCGTGGACTTCGATGCCCGCGGCAATGCCTTCGTCTCCGCGTGCGTGATTGATCACCTCTTCCACATGGCCCCCGGCGGGCTCTATCAGCGTCAGGGCGGTGCGCCGGAAAATCCCTACGCCTACGATCTGCTGCCCAGCATCGTGGACTTCAAACACTTCCGCGCCGCCTATGCCGGCGTGCAGATCTATCAGGGCGGCGTGTATCCCAAGGACACCTGGGGCCACGCCTTCATCGGCAACATCCACGACAACGCCATCCACGAGGAAGTACTCACGCCCGTCGGCGCCACCTTCAAAGCCGCCCCCGTCCGCGACTTCCTCCGCGCCAACGACGGCTGGTTCCGCCCCGTCAGCACCCAAACCGGCCCCGATGGCTTCCTCTGGATCATGGACTGGTGCGACAAATACCCCTGTTACCAAAACGCCCAAGCCAACCCGGAAGGCGTGGACCGCGAACATGGCCGCATCTGGCGCGTGTGTTATACGGGCAGCGACGAGGGGAAGAAGATGGCGGGGATGTCGCGACCCGCAATTAAGCAAGACGAGTGGCTGCAAGCGCCCGCTCTGGATAAGTTCCTGGACTTGCGTGGAATTTCGCACGCCTCCCTGGTTAAGCTGGTGGGGCACTCAAATAATTGGCTGTCTCGGCAAGCGGCGCTGGCGCATGCCCGGTTTGATGGAGATGATGATCAACTCAGGACACCCGGAGCGCTTTTTTCGAAAGCAGGCACTGCAGGTAGCGTGAATGAGAGACTCGCCGCGCTGAATGCCCTGTCCCTCATAAGCCCGAATTTTGGGGCATTGTCTCCATTGGATGCAGTTTCGATTCTTACCAAGCTTGCCGGTGACTCTGATGCCGGGATTCGCGGGCGCGCGCTGCTTGTCCTGGCGGAGCTCCCCCGGCGGTGTGTAACAGAGAAACACGAACCGATCCACAGACAAAGCGTTGAAGTGACCGTCGCGGTTCGTCCGGTCATCTCAAAAGCAGCGTCTGACTCCGATCCGTGGGTCCGACTACAGGTTGCTTCCATCCTGCGTCAGGAAGCGGCCGGCTACCTCACGATGAATAAATTCCCTTCTGAGAATGAAGGACCGCACGGATGGAATGATGACACCCTTTCTATTTTCACCGACTTGATCACCGCGAGCAAGGAATCGGCCGACAAGACGCTGCCGCTCACGATCTGGATGGCAATAGAGCCACACCTTCCGAATCAGGCAGCGACGTGGCTTCCCTGGTTCGCCGACCTCGCCCCCAAAACCAAACCCCTCAGCCAAGTCCTCACTTACAAAACAGCCCGCCGCATCACCGATACGCGCAAGCCGGAGAACATGGACCTGCTGCTGGCGTTCCTCGACAAGATTGCAGACGACGACGTGCTCACGGCCCACGCCCTGGACGGCATGTTGAAAGCCCAGGAGGCGGGCGCGGTGAAGCCGGCGAAGACTGACCCCGCGCCGTTCTTCGCGCGCTGGGCGGCGAGCAAATCCGCTGACGTGCGCAACCACGCCGGACGCCTCGCCACGCTGTGGGGCGACAAGGCCGCCGTCACCGCGCTCATCAAAGTCGCCGAAGACCCGAAAGCCGACCCCGCCCGGCGCGCGGAAGCCATCAAAACCCTGCGCAAGCTCGACAGCGACGAAGCCCGCGCCGCGCTTCTCCGGTTGCTCGAACAGTCGCTGCCAAAGTAACGCGGCATTCCAAAGCCGGAGATTGCCACCGCCAGCGGCCTGCTTTAGAAGTCCGGCCCTATGCAGCCCATTCCCCTCCGCACGACCGTCGTTGGCAGTTATCCCATGCCCGCGTGGCTTGAAAGCGCCGTCAGCAGTCTCGACCGGTTCGGACCGGCGGACATTGTCGAACTCCAGGAGGATGCCTGCCGCACCGCGGTGTCGGATCAAATGACCGCGGGGCTCGATGTGATCACCGACGGCGAGCAGGGGCGCTTCGATTTTAATCTCAGCTTTTACGGGCATCTCACCGGCATCACGATGGAAGCCGCACCGCCGCGCCGCTGGGGACCGCCGGCACATGATCAGCGCGGGAAGCACGAAGTCACCGGCGAGTTGTCCGCAC
>JANOZA010000618.1:0-7742 GCA_031429155.1 Verrucomicrobiota bacterium
CAGGCTTTACCGCGGGGCCAAACCAGAATGTCTTCACCAGTGCCGGACTGCAAACAGTGAGCGGATGGGCCGGGGCTATCACCCCGGGCGCGGTTTGGGAGAACACACAGCAGTTGAATTTCATCGTCACCTCCAACAACCCGAACCTCTTCCTCCTGCCTCCCGCAGTGGATGCCAGCGGCACTCTCACCTACACACCCGCCCCCGGCGTTGGCGGCACCGCGATCGTCAGCGTGCAGCTCCACGACAACGGCGGCACGGCCAATGGCGGAGTGGACACCAGTGCCGTCCAGACCTTCACCATCACCACCAGCCTCAGCCCCACCACTGGCACCACGCTCACCATTAATGCCGGCGGCACCGGCAGCGGCACCGCGGTCATTGCGCAGAACTTCAACACCGTGGGCACCGGATCGCCGCCCTGGGTGGACAACAGCACCGTGCCTGGCTGGTATGCGCAGATCAATGACGGCGTCACTCCCGCCGGCACCTTCCAGCCCAGCACCGGAGCACCCGCGCTCAACGGCCTCATCAACTGCGGCTCTGCGGCGGTGCCCGCGGACCGCGCGCTCGGCTCCAAGGCCAACGCCACCGGCAACCTCGCCAATATCTCCTACGCCGTCGTCGTGCGGAATGTTGGCAGCCTGCCCGTTCGCCTCTCCCGCCTGCGTTACGCCGAAGAACTCTGGCGCAGCGGCTCCGTCGCCAGCCCCACTCAGGTGGAAAAAGTCACCGCCTTCTATGCCGTCAGCGATACCCCCCTGGCCAGCATCGCCTCCGGCCCCAACGCCGCAGTCGCGGCAGCCGGTGCGGGCTTCAGCACCTTCCCCGCCGCCGCCAGCACACAGATTTCCAGCGCCACCACCGCCACCGCGCTGGACGGCAATCTCGCCGCCAACCGCAGCGCCGTGGACTTCTCCCCCGCCGCCGGCACCGGCCCGCTCCTCTTCCCCGGCCAGTATATTACCATCAAGTGGACCGACCCCAACGAAACCACCGGCGTGGACGGCCACCAGGCCATAGACGACGTGACCCTCGACTTCCTCGAACTCCCCTGCGCCCTCCTCGCCACCGCCACCAGCGTCGTCCGCCAGCCCGGAGCCAATCTCGGCGACCCTGCCGATGACACCGTGGCCATCACCCTCAACGTCGTCGGCGCCGGCACCCTCAGCGGCACCGGCTGGAGCATCACCGGGCCGGGCGGCACCGGTCTCATCGGCCTCGCCAGCAACTACGGCGTCCCGCTCGTTTTGCCCGCGCAGCCCATCAGCAGCTTCGCTCCCACCCTCACCGTTGGTCTCCGCGATGCCACCAACGCCAGTTGCACCACCACCGCCACCGTCGCCCTCCCGTTTGCCCTCGGCTTCAACAACCTCGTCGCGCCACTCACCTACATCCAGTCCAGCACCACCCCCGCCATCTTCCGCCAGACTGCCACCGGTACCGTCAATGAACTCACCATGGACCCCGGCACCGCCGTGCTCACCACCGATGCCGTTTCCTTTGCTCCCGGCACGGAAAAATGTCTCGTCCTCACCGTGCTCGTGGACGAGACCAGCCTGACGGCAGGCTTCGAGGCCCTCGACACGTTGAAAGTCGAAGTCCTCTCCGCCACGCCCGGCGGCACCGACATCGAAACCCTCACCCACGACTTCGACATCAACGGCGACGGCGCCATCTCCGGCGGCGCGACTCCGCTGGCCGATGAATTCAACCTCGAGCAAAAAGCCAACGCTGTGAAGTGGACCAGCACCTTCCTCCTCGTCGGCACCATCCCCGCCGATGCCACCAGCTTCCGCCTGCGCATCACCGGCACCATTGACGGCAACGTCGCCGGCAGCAGCAACGAGATCTATCGCTTCAGAGACGTCACTCTCATCCCCTGTGCCGATCCCGACCTCGACGGCACCCACTCCTCCTGGGAATGGGCCCACGGCACCGATCCCAACAGCGCCGCCTCCCGCTTTGCCATCACCGCCCTCAGCCAGACTGCCGCCACCACCACCATCACCGTCCCCGGCGTGACCGGCCGCATCTACCAACTCCTCAGCAGCCCCAACCTCCTTGACTGGAGCCGCGAAGGCATCCCCCTCGCCGGCGCGAACGCTGCCCTCCCCCTCCCCGGCCCCGTCACCGCGGACCGCCGCTTCCGCCGCGTCCTCGTCGCGCCGGTGCAGACGGTGATTCCATAAAAGCAACCACGCCGCCTGCTCGAAAATCACGACGACGAATCGCCGTCCAAGCCCCGCGCATTGCTTGCGGTTTCCGGGCCGCTGGTGATCGGATTTGCGCGCGGGGTCGGCCTGCGCCACATTCAGGCCGTCATGCGTCCCTCTCTTCTCGTCCTCTGCCTGCTGCTCACGGCCTGCGGCAATCTTCAAAACCTCGCCACCAAGTCCCGCGCCAAGCAGCGGGAAAAGGAACTCGTGAAGCTGCACGAAGCCGCGGCCAGCGAGGCCAGCAGCCGGCTGGGAGAAAAGGCCGCCGGTGAAGTGGTTTTCGTGGACGGCGGCGGCGGCTTCGTCCTTATCCGGGCGCGCAATGGACTGTCGCTTCAGGCCGGCCAGGAACTCCAGTGCCAGGGCTCCGGCGGCGGCAAACTCAAAGTCACCCCGGAACGCAAGAATGTGTTCTTCGCCGCCGACATCGTCTCCGGCGAACCACACAAAGGCGACCCCGTCGTTCCCGTGAAGGGCAGCGGCAAGCCGGACTCCCGGCTAGTGCCCATCGCCGCGACACCGCTCCCCGGCAGCAGCGCGCCGGCCAATACCCTCTCCGTGGACCCCTCGTCCCTTCGGCCTGAAGATCTCCCGCGCTCCACGCTGGACGAGCCCGGGCATCGCCCTCCGCCCATGAACAACGCCGATCACCGGCGTGACCCCGGGAATCTTTTGGAACTCCCGCCTCTGCCGCAGGACGTGGACAAACCGCTGCTGCCCGAGCCTGCGCTGCCCCAATGATTTCCGAACGCGAAGCCCTCGCCGCGATCCTCGCGGCCGTAGCGCCGCCGGAAACGGAGACGCTGTCCCTTTCCCCTGCCGTCGGCCGCATCGCCGCCCGGGATGTGCATGCGACTTTCCCGCTGCCGGGCTTCGACAATTCAGCGATGGACGGCTGGGCCATTCATGAATCGGACTGCGGCAAATCAGGCAGCCCGTTGCGCATCACCGGCGAACAGCCAGCCGGCGCAGACCGCAGCCTGACGGTGGGGCCGAGCCAGGCCATACGCATCTTCACCGGCGCGCCATTGCCCGCCGGCACCGCCGCCGTCGTCATGCAAGAGGACGCGACTCGTGAAGGAGACACTGTCACCATCCGCGAGGCTGCACAGAGCGGCGAATTCATCCGCCGGGCCGGCAGCGATGTCTGCGCCGGACAGTTGCTCGTGCGTCAGGGCACGCCGCTCACGCCTCAGCGCATCGGCGTGCTCGCCGCTCAGGGTTTCGCTACGATGGAGTGCGGCAAACTCCCGCGCGCGGCGATCATCTGCACCGGCGAGGAACTCGTCGCGCCAGGGACGCCGCTGCCCCATGCCGGTGCACTCTACAATTCCAATGGTCCCATGCTCGCCGCGCTGCTGCAAAGCACCCGCGCCGCCGAGCCGCAGTCTGTGGACACGGTGCGCGACGACCTCGAAGACCTGACGGATCTCCTGCGTTTGCGACTTGAGGAAAGCGATGCCCTTATCATCGCCGGCGGCGTCTCCGTGGGCGATCACGACCTCGTGAAGCCCGCACTCCAGAAGCTGGGCATCACGCCGCAGTTTTGGCGTATCGCTGTGAAACCCGGCAAGCCCTTCCTCTTCTGCACCTCCGGACGGAAACTCATCTTCGGCCTCCCGGGAAATCCCGTCTCCGCGTTCGTCACCGCCACGCTCTTCGTCCTCCCGGCCCTTCGCCGTCTCGCCGGCGCCGCCGATGCGGCGCCGGTCCTAACCACGGCCCGCGCTCTGACCGCCCTGCGGAACAACGGCGACCGGGTCCATTATTTCCGTGGTCAGCACGATGCCATCCGCAACACTTTCCAACTCACGGGCACGCAGGAATCCCACGCCATCGCGGGTCTCAGTAATGCCAGCGCCCTCGCCCGCCTGGAGCCCGGTGAAATGATCAGCGCCGGCGGCGAAGTCCCGGTGCTGCGTCTTGAGTGAACGCGCCGCTGCGGAGCCTCATGGATTCGGAGCGCTGACCCGTTTTTTCCTCAATTCATTGCGCTGCTTTTCCAGCGCCAGCTTCTCGTCGCGCAGGGCCTTGTATTTGGCACGAATCCCTTCACGTCCGGATTCGACTCTCTTCGACTGTGCAAACAGTGCTGCCCGCTGTGCGGCAGCGGCCTGCCCCTTGGAACCGCTGCCGAGCGCGATAAGATATGCCTTGCGAATAAGCACGTCACTTTCGCGCGTCGCCTCGCGTATGGTCATGCTCAGTTCAAGAAGCTGAGTGTTGAGATCGTTGATGCGGGCATCCAATTCCTCAAGCTTTGCATTCTTCAAATCGAGCGGCTTGGTGGTGGCTTCAGCGACTTTGCCGGCCAGGGCCTCTTTCTCGGCCAGGGAGTCTTTGCTGATGTAATCCACGGAATATTTCGCTACCCAACCCTCTGGCAGATCATCGGCCTGGACCCGGGTGATGCCGTCCTTGTGGGATAGAGAGATGTAGCCTTCGCCAAACTTGGTGATGGTACATTCCTTGAGCTCGTCGCCGGATGGGAGTTTTAGCAGCGCGAAGGCTTGGGTCTTTGCCTTTTCGCGCACGGCATGGAGCGCGGTGATGAATTCGGTCTCGGCGGCGTCCAGCTTCGCCGTGCTGTCCTTTAGGCCTTCCTTGAGCGTCTCGACCTCCTTTTCGAGCAGTTCCGGCGAGCCTTCCGGCTTTGAGATTGCCTCCCGGCTTTTGCGCAGAGGCTCTATTCTCTCGAGGAGTTTGGCGATTTCCTTCTCGCGCTCGGCGATGCGGCGCTCCGTGGCTTTGATGGAACCCTGGACCGCCTCGTATTCGGTGTAGCGCTCGCGGCGGGTGTGCCACCAATAGCCTGAGACTGCGAGGATGAGGAGAATAACAAGAGCGCGCATGAAAGTGGAAACCGTGGGGCGTGGCAGAACCGGAAAGGGATTGGACTCAGGGGGTTTCTTTAGCGAGAGCGTCGCGATGACGCTGGGCCTCGGAGATAAAATAGACGACCTTCTTGTTCACCTCAGCCTTGATGCCCTCAAGGTCGGTCTTTTCATGGAACAGTGACTCCGCCCGCTTCACTGCCCGCTCGTGGTCGGGCCCCTTGAAGGTATTGAGTTGCTTCGACTCCAGCATGAGTGCCTTGCCTTCGCTCTCGAGCTTGGCGTGCCGGGCCTCTCTTTCCGCTGCCTTCGCCTCGGCAGCTTTGAATTCGATATCAGAAATGCTGGGACTGCACGAAGTAAGACCCGCAGAGAGCAGCGCCGTGAGAAGACACAGAATCGCGGGGCGAAGTGGAAAGGGCATGGTCATTGAAAGGTGGGGGGCGAGGGACATTGGCATTTTTGCCGCTGCGGGCAAGTCCGCATCACAGGACCGCAGCAAATAGGCCGCGCGGGGTTCTCACTCGCCATGACCCCGCAGCTTCGTCAGCTTCTGCAGCAGCCCGCTCCAGCGCCGTGCGCCGCCGGCATTTCTCACGGCGATGCCCAGCGCCTTCACGTCGCCGACGAGCACGACGAGCTTCCGCCCGCGCGTTATGCCGGTGTAGAAGAGGTTCCGCTGGAGCATGACGTAATGCTGCGTGCTCACCGGGATGATGATGGCGGGGAACTCGCTGCCCTGGCTCTTATGAATGGTGATGGCCCACGCGAGACGGAGTTCGTCCATGTCGCCGCTTTCGTAGATGGCGCTGCGGCCGTCTTCAAAGTGGACGTGCATCCGCAGCGGTTCGGCTTCGATGTCGCCGACGCGGCCGATGTCGCCGTTGAAGACGTCCTTCTCATAGTTGTTGCGCGTCTGGATGACTTTGTCGCCGCTGCGGAACGTCAAGCCGAAGCGCTCGACTTCCATCTTCAGTTCTGCCGGCGGATTGAGCGCGCTTTGGAGCATGGTGTTCAGATTGTTCGTGCCGAGCGGCGTGCGGTTCATCGGGCTGAGGATTTGAATATCGCGCGGGTCGAGTTGGAAGGCATCGGGTATCCGCTCACGGGCTAGATGCACAATTGTATCCATGATCGCCTCCGGCGTGTCGCGTTCGATGAAATGGAAGTCGCAGCCCTTTGGCGCGGGTTTCTCCAGCACCGGCACGCGACCGGCATTGATCTCGTGCGCGGCGGTGATGATGCGGCTCTGTGCAGCTTGACGGAACACTTCGGTGAGCCGCGCCACGGGCACCACGCCGCTGCGGATGATGTCGGCGAGCACATTGCCGGGACCGACGCTCGGCAGTTGATCCACGTCGCCGACGAGCAGCAGATGCGCGTGGTCCGGCAGCGCACGCAGCCAGTGCATCATCACGGTCACGTCCACCATACTCGTCTCGTCGAGCACGAAGAGGTCGCCTTTGAGAGGGTTCTGCCGGTTTTTTTGCCAGCCGGTGCCGGGCTGATACTCCAGCATCCGGTGGATCGTCTTTGCCTCGTGTCCGGTGCTTTCACTCATGCGCCGCGCCGCACGTCCGGTCGGCGCGGCGAGCACGAACTTCACCTCCTTCGCGTCCAGAATCCGCAGGATGCACTGCAAGATCGTCGTCTTGCCCACGCCGGGGCCGCCGGTGATGACAAGCGTCCGGTTGTTCAGCGCCGCCTCCACCGCCGCACGCTGACCGTCTGCCAGTTCGCGGCCGGTATCGCGCTGCACCCATGCCAGCGCCTTCTCCACATCCATCGCCGGATAACGCGGCGGCTGGCCTGACAAAAACCGCAGCCGCTCTGCGATCTCCGTTTCCGCCCGCGCCAGATGGGGCGGAAAAATCAACTCCGTGCCCTCGATGACCTCGCGCACCACCTCCGCATTTTCCTCCATCCGCTTCAGCGTGTCTTCCAGCACTTCCGGCGCCGCATTCAGCAACTCCACCGCCCGGGTGATGAGTTCCGCCCGCGGCAGCGCACAGTGGCCTTCATCGCCCGCGGCCAGGAGCAGATGGGAAAGGCCGGCCTTCATTCGCTCCGGAGCATCCACCGGCATGCCGAGTTTTTGCGCGATGCCGTCCGCGGTCTTGAATCCGATCCCGTGAATGTCGCGGGCCAGTTGCCATGGGTTCGCCAGCACGCGGTCCATGGCATTCTCGCCGTAGGCCTGGTAAATTTTGACCGCCTTGCCGGTGCTGATGCCGTGCTTGTGCAGGAACACCATGATGACGCGGATGTTCTTCTGCTTGTCCCACGACGCCCGGATTTCCTTGCGCCGCTTGCTGCCGACGCCCGGCACTTCTTCGAGCTTCGCGCTGTTTTTTTCGATCACGTCAAAAATCTCTTCACCAAACCGCGCCACCAGTTTCTTCGCATATACCGGCCCGATGCCTTCGATCAGCCCGCTCGCCAGATAACGCTCGATGCCCTCACGCGACGACGGCGCCGTGGTCTCGATCACCTCCGCCTTAAACTGCCGCCCGTAGTCCGCCACATTCACCCACTCCCCCTGCGCGGCAATTTCCTCGCCCGCATGAACGCTCGGCACCTTCCCCGTCACCGTCACCGGCTCCATTCGCCCACGCACCTTCACCTTCAGCACCGAGAACCCCGTGTCCTCCGTGTGAAACGTCACCCGCTCAACTGTCCCGGTCAGTGT
>JANOZA010000619.1:0-13466 GCA_031429155.1 Verrucomicrobiota bacterium
CCATGCGGAGACGGCCTCTTGAACGCCATCCTTCTCCTCAGTGAGGCTGCCGATCTGCAATTCCAGCACCGGCTCGTTTGTTTGCTCGTCAAATCTGCGCGACACTCCGCCCACCATGCCGGCTACCACGCGGCCGTGGTCTATAAATGTCAGGCCGGCCACGTCCTTGAAGCGTTCGACGAATTCAGGCTGCGGTTTGGCGAGCGATTCGCCGATGCCTATGACCGCCAGCTTCGCCTCTGCTTTCTTTGCGCAGTGTTCGACAACGTATCGCAGCACCGCCTCCGCCGCTGGAGTCTGGAGTGAGGCCGGATCTATCGGTGCGCGGCGGTCCGGATTGCAGGCGCTGAGGCAAAGGGCCGTTAGGCAAATGAGGATTCGAGTGAGCATGAGGTTCTAAAAATCCAGGTAAATCTCGGTCCGGCGATTTCGCGAGCGGCCATCCGGGTTGTCGCTGCCGTCGGCCCGTTTGTCTTGATCGAGCGGAATTTTACTGCCCAGACCCGACGTTTCAATCTGTGTAGCGGAGACTCCGAGTTCGAGAAGACGGGCATGGACGTTCTTAGCGCGCGTGGCGGAGAGTCGAGCGTTGTAATCATCCGCGCCGAGAGCGTCGGTATGACCGGTGATGCGCATCTTGCGGGCGGGATCGCTCTTCAACAGGCTGGAAATGATATCCAACTGATGCAGCGCGCGCGGATGCAGCTCGGCTTTATCGAATTCAAAATAGAGCACGATGCTTTCACCGCCCTTTGCCGACTTCACGAGAGGGGAATAGAAGACGCTGCCGCCGCCGGTGGCCTGCACGTAGCTTTCCAGCATCTTATTGAAGTCCAGTGCCTGCACCCGCCACTCGCCTGCGGGCGTGCGTTGCAGTGTGATACCGACTTCGCTGTCGAGGTTTTGCTTATCGCTGCGCACTTTGACAATGGCCCATGCGGAGTCCGCGGTGCCGGCGGTCACTACGACTGGGCGCGTGTCCGCGATGTGATATTCGCCTTCCTCAAAGACAATACACAGGCCCGCGAGCTTCTCGTGAGTCACGCCCGATGCCTCCGTGATGCTGCGCGCGGCTTTGAAATCATGTCCCACGACATCTTTGAGGAAACGGCGCGCCTGATCCAGAGGGTCCGGCGCATCTGTCAGGCCAGATGCCGATACTGTGATGGCCCTCGCCGCCAGCAACGCCTCCGCTTGAGTAACCAGCGCGGCATCAAAGCGCCAGGCTTTCACTCTCCAGCCGCTGCCGGCGACGCGTTCAAAGTCAGCCATGACCGCACCCGCCGGTTTAGCGACCCCTGGGTTCGCAGGCTCCAGTTTCAACTCACGGCGATTCACGCCAGTGATAGTGCCAGCGTCCACCCAGGGATTTGATGCCACGCGCCAGCCGCAATTAAGGAGGAGCTGCTTCAGAAAAGCCGTGCGCGGCGCCATGTTGTCAGACGCGACGGTGAACTTCTCCATCGCAGCGAAATCCCCGGCGGCTAAAAGTCCCGCCAGTTCCGCCAGCAAGCCCTCCAGCGTAGCGGAAGCCGTCACCTGCGGCACGCCTGCGGGCGTTTCCCCGGGCAGGGGAACAGAGACCGCGGCATCAGCCGGCAGTTTGGCAGGAACAACCGGCGTGCGCGCCCCCGGTGCCGGGGCAGGGGCGGCAGGCGATTCCTTTTTGCCGAAACTCCCGGCTGAGAAGATAAAGAAAAACAGCACGCTGAGTCCCACGATGCCTGCAAAAACAAGGATCGGGGTATGCGCGGAGCCATTGCGGGGATAACGGTTCACGGGGTGGGGTCGGTGGGGCGGTGTCCCTCCGCATACACGGATTGCATACAAAGTCGAGCCGCGAGCGCCGCAAGTTCCGGCCCCGCAAATCCCCGCGCCACATTCCGCACCGTCCACGCCTACCACTTCAGCCCGCGCACCGTCAGATACTCCGCGCTCTGCGTTCCGTACTGCGACTTCACCGACTCTTTGACGGCGAGAAATTTGGCCTGAAATCCGCCCGCATCAAAGTAGAGCGCCTGACGCTTCTTCTGCTTCGGGCCGATCTGCGCATCCAGATTGCAGAGAAAGGAATTCGAGCCCTTGAGCGAGCTCAGCAGCCCGTGGAGCGCCCCCGACGTGATGGCCACCGGAGCCCCCGTGGTGTACCCCGCCGCTGCGGTAGCCACCCCGATGAATTTTTCGAACAACGCCGCCACCTCCGCATACGCCTGCTCCCCGCTATTACGCTTTTTCGCCTCCACTGGCGGCTCTCCCTCAGCCGGCGCCTTCGGTTTTGGAGGGCGCACCCCGCGCAGCTTGTTCAGCACCTGCCGTGCGGACTTCTCCTCACTCGTCCACGCGGCATTACTCTTGAGTCGCGCCGCCACCCGCGTCGCCGCTGCCTTGATAGTCTTCACCAGCGCCACCCGGTTCGCCGACTGCGTCGTATAATTCCCCTGCAGCGTGCCGATCTCCGTATTCAGCGACCCCACCTGTCCGAGGAACGCGGTAAGATTCACCACCGTCAGAGTGGTATCCGCCGGGCCAAAGATAGGCGAAAACCCTGCACAATGATCGCGCAGCGATTCCCCGCGCGCATGACGGTCCACAAACGTTTTTTCGGCCATAATAAGAGGATGAGTTGGGAGTTTTGAACTGATTGATATGAGAAACGATGTCGCATCCCTTTCCCCTGCCGAACCCATCGGCCACTTTCACGAATCACCCCGGCATACAGCCCGGACAACCCGCTTTCCACGCCTAAAAAAGCACAAAGTTCACCCCGCGCAAGAAAATTTTTACCTCCCAAATCTCGCAAGCATACTCCATTCCAATCCAACTCTCTGCACAACCCGCATATCCGAGAGCACAAACTGCATTCCCGGGAATGAAAATTGCTCCACAAGAAACCCAAACCGCATCACACACCGTTCAAATGCCATCCCACACTGTGGAACGTCATTTGAACTCTCTGTTATAGCACCCGTCCAGTATGACGAGCCACTCCGCATTCATAAAACATCATCCGCGCCCTCTGGAGCAGTGCCTGAACTCCCTGAAACGCCACTCGTTCAAAGGAAACCATGATTCACCGCCCAGAAAACGCCCTTCACCACCCCTGAAACTCAATTCTTCCTCCCTGAATTCGCGTTCGCCTTTCATTTCCCCAGCACCTCCTCCCGAATCTTCTCCAACGCCACCGACGTCACCCCTTCCGGCGTCAGTATCTTCCGCGCCTTTTCCCGCGCCTGCTCCTTCGTGTCGCCCATTTCGATGAGGAGTATGCGGTAGTTTTTGGTCGCGGTTTGCAGATGCGGGTGCGGATGCCCCGTGGACGCAGTGAAGGATACGAAGATCTCCAAATGCCTCCGCATAAGCGGCTCCGCCTCAGCGAGGCGGTTGGTGTCTTGGAGCAACATCGCGAGGTCATTGAGGCGACTGGCGATTTTGGGATGGTCCTTTCCGAAGGAGGTTTCAACGATGGCCAGCGCGCGGCGCATAAGCGGTTCCGCTTCCGCTAAACGGTTGGTTTTCTGGAGTAAGTCCGCGAGGTTGCCGAGGCAGCCGGCGACGGTGGGGTGGTCTTTGCCAAGTGACGTCTCCCAGATGGCGAGGGCCTGGCGCATGAGCGGCTCGGCTTCCGCCGAGCGGTTGGTGTGCTGGAGTAACCACGCGATGTTGTTAAGGCCAACGGCGACCTTGGGGTGGCTGGTGCCGAAGGATGCCTCCCAGATGGAGAGTGCCCGGCGCATGAGGGGCTCGGCCTCTGTGAGTCGGTTGGTGTCCTGGAGCAACTGGGCGAGGTTGTTGAGACGGATGGCCACTTCGGGATGATCCATGCCGAGTGAGGCTTCTGAAATGGCCAGCGCGCGGCGCAGAAGCGGCTCGGCCTCCACATGTCGATTGGTATCTTGGAGCAAGTCCGCAAGGTTGTTGAGGTCTCTGGCGACGACCGGATGGTCTTTGCCAAGGGAGGCTTCATCAATGGCCACAGCGCGCCGCATGAGCGGCTCGGCCTCCGCAAGATGGTTGGTGTTCTGGAGCAGGGTCGCGAGATTGTTGAGGTGGGTGGCGACTTTCGGGTGCTCCGGGCCGAAAAATTTTTCCTGAATGGCCAGCGCGCGGCGCATAAGGGGATCAGCCTCCGCTAATCTATTGGTGGCTTTGAGTAATAGCGCGAGATTGTTGAGGGCGCTCGCAGTCTCAGCACTTTGATTGCCATACGCAGTTTCCCTTACCTCGAGGATTTTCCGGTATAGCGGCTCCGCTTGCTCCCATTTGGCCAACAACCGATGACTTTCCGCCACATTCATAGCAAGGCGAGTCCACTCTTGTGGGTCTGTTGCGCTGTCGGCTAGCGAGAGGGATTTTTGGTAGGCGATGAGGGCTTCCTGGTAGTGAACCTGCTCTTTCTCGGAGTCGCCGACGAGGGTCCATGATTCGATAGCCTTGTCGCGCTGCTCCTTCATTTCTCTCTCGGCGCCTTTGGCGGCAGTGGTGGCGAGGGTGACGGCTGTGGCGTAGTTCTTGCGGTGGAATTCAGCGATGGCGCGCTCGTAGGTGTCAGCCTTCGGATCTGCGAGGACACGGGTGGAGAAGTTGTCCAACATGCCGCGCAGGGCATCGGGGGTGAGGCCGTGATCTTTGGCGACGGAGGCGAGGGCGTCGGCGTAGGACATTTGTCCTGACGAAGAGGAACCGCCGCCTGCCTGGGCGGTGGCGACCATCGGAGACTGGCTGCGGAGGAGTTGGATTTCTTTGAAGAACTTCACCTCGGCAGTCTCGGGCTTTTGGAGTTCTGAAATGGCTTTCGCTTGCTCGATATTGACGTCTTTCTCACGCATCACGGCGTAGGCGATGGTGCCACTGATGGCGAGGAGTGCGGCGATGCCGCCGGTGAGGTAGAGACGCTGACGGCGGAGGGCGGCGCGGAGTTTATCCACCAGTGGCTGGAGGGAGAGGACTTCTTCGTTGAGCCTGGTGACGTCCGGCGGGCTGTAGTAAAGGTGGTTATCCGCCATGACCTGCGCGCGGTGGGCTTGCTGGAGGGCGCGCTTTTCATCGTCTTCTGCGGGAGCGCCGTCGTCGTAGGGGAAGTTGTCGGGGAGGAGGAAGAGATAGACGGGTTTCTTCAACTCGCGGGCGATGTGATACTCCATCTGGGTGTAGGAGCGGCGCGGGACGCCGGGCGGGAGTTCGCGGGGCTCGGCTCCATAACGCAAACCAACGAGGTGGATGACGGCATCGCAGTCCTTGAGGCGGCGGCGGAGCATTTGCTCCACGGTGCGGTAGTCTGGCGGCCAGTGGTCCTGGACTTCCGCGTAGGTTTCCAGCTTCTTGAGCGCCTCGGCGACGGTGGCGCGGTGGGACTTTAAGTCACCACTGGTGGCGGAGATGAAGATGCGGGGTGTGACGGCCATGCCGCGGAGTGTGGCGAATGCCGCGCAGCCTGGCTAGAGATTTTTCGCGGGGAAAAATCAGAGCGCGAGCAGGCTGCGCACGGAGATGTCTTCATCCACATCCTCCCAGTGAATGCCGACGCCTCTGCCGATGAGCCGCCAGTTGGCACGCTGGTCGGGGGTCGCCTGGAGGAGACGGGGGAACCACTCCAGCGGTGCCGCCACGCGGCGTGCGTCGGCTAGCGTGACGATGAGTTCGTCATCCGTGAACGAAACGTCCACGGCGTCGGCTATTGGCCTATTGGCTAAAGTGCTCATCCCAGGCGACGATAAAGGTTTCGCGGTGTTGCTCAATGATTTTGTGCAATTCACGGAGTTCGGCGCTGCGGAAGCCCTGCGGCTCGGCCAGCAATAGAGGCGTGAGCCAGAATTTGGCGTATCGTTCCGCCTGCTCGACGTGAATGTGGTGTGGCTCTGTGCCTTCCCGGCTGAAGAAGAAGAACCGGTATCCGCCGACTCGAAGCACTTCCGGCATGATGGATCATTCCGCTGTTTGAATGCCAGAACTGGACCTCAGCCGACGATGATGCCTTTGGCTTTGCGGTCGGCTTCGCGGACGAGGAGGGGGATGGTCTCGCCGGTGTGGAGGAAGGGGATGCCGGTGTCGCCGATGGTGTCGGGTGTGAGGGCGGAGAATTCGCTGACTTCGGCGGCCATGGTGCGGAAGACGTCGTCTATGGAGTAGAGGCCGTTGTTGCCGCTGACGGCGAGGATGAGGTCGCGGAGGATTTCCCAGTCGTCGTGGGCCTGGCCGGGCGGGGTGGTGGCGGGGTTGAGGCGCTGGAGGCGGCCGGTGGCGTTGATCATGGTGCCGCGTTTCTCGGCGTAGGCGGCGGAGGGGAGGACGACGTGGGCGAGGTCGGCGCAGGCGTTCATCATGACGTGGGTCTGGATGAGGCAGTCGAGCTTGCTGAGGTCGTCGGTGGTGAAGTGGGCGTTGAGGAGGTTTTCGCGGAGGGCGATGACGGCGCGGATCTGGCCGCTTTGCACGCGCTGGCGGATGCCGGCGAGTTGCTGGCCGGGCGTGGGGGTGAGGAGGACCTTCGCGCCGTTGGTGTTGGGATTGCGGTCGGTGTGGACGAGGTAGTTGTCGCCTTCGCCGGTGCGGGGAAGGATGTCGGTGTTCTCTGCGCCGATGTTGAGGGCGGCGGCGAGTTTCCTTGCGAGGAAGAGTTCCTCATTGGTCATGCGTCCGCTGGCAATGATGGCGATCTGGCTCGGCGCGAAGCCTGTGAGGGCGGCGGCGGCGGTGGTGATGGAGTCTTTCCAGCCGGCTGTGCGGTGGTGGCCGTTTTCTTTGATGAGCGGATCGGTGAGGCGGCGTTCGCTGTTCACCCAGTGGAAGTCGAGTCGGCCCTGATCGCACATCCATGCGGAGTTGACGTCGTTATTCTCGCGCGGGGTCTGGCGGTGGAGGATGTCGTTGCGGCTGCCGATCTCGGTATTGCAGCCGCGGGCGCAGCCGGTGCAGATGGATTTGGTTTCCTTGAGGAACCAGACGCGCATGGAGAAGCGGAAGTCGGTGCTGGTGAGGGCGCCGACGGGACAGATGTCCACGGTGTTGAGCGAGTAGTTATTGGCGAGTTCTTTGTCCGGGTGAACGGTGAGGACGGTGTGGCTGCCGCGTTCGGTGAAGCCGAGGACGGGGTCGTCGGCGATTTCATCGGTGAAGCGAATGCAGCGGCTGCACATGATGCAGCGTTCGTCATCGAGGGTGATGCGCGGGCCGATCTGGTTGTTCTTCGGCTTCTTGACTTTGTCTTCAACGAAACGGCTTTCGCCGCGTCCGTGTTCGACGCTGAATTCCTGGAGGCGGCACTCGCCGGCCTGGTCGCAGATGGGGCAGTCGAGCGGGTGATTGATGAGGAGGAATTCCATGACGCCCTTGCGGCATTCCTCAACGAGCTTGCCCTCGGTGCGGATGCCGATGCCTTCGGCGACGGTGTTGGCGCAGGCGATGGCGGCGCGCGGGCTCCACATGATTTTCGCAAAGCCGTGCTCGTCCTTCTCCACCTCCGTCTGGCCGGGTGCGGGGCGGGCGGGCATGCCGGTCTCGACGAGGCACATGCGGCAATTGCCGGGGCTGCTGAGTTTGGGGTGGTAGCAGTAGTGCGGGACCTCGGCGGAAGCCTGACGCAGGGCCTCGATCATCCGCGTGCCTTTGGGGAACTTGAGCCATTGGCCGTTCACTTGGACATTTACCATGTCCACGGCGGGAGGAGTCGGGGCGGGAGCGGTCGAAGCGTTGCTCATGGGTCGTGCGGGTAGTGGGGAAGGTCGAGGAGAGCGGCGATGATGGGCGCGCGGCGGGCAGCGACAAGTGGATTTGTTGCCGGTAAGTCTCACTTGTCGAAGATTCTGCCCGGGGGTAATAGCGCGCACGTCGCGCCGCGACACGCTGACTCATGCCTAAGATACTCATCAACTACCCTGACGGGACTTCCGCCAAATTCGGCCTCAATGGCAAAGTGTTCACCATTGGCCGTGCGGAGAATAATGACATTGTTCTGCGGGACGGTGCCAGCTCCGGTTACCATGCGGTGCTGAAGCAGTCCGAGTCGGGGGATTTTACGGTGTCTGATCTTGAATCCACCAATCATACAAAGGTGAACGGTCAGAAGGTTTCCTCGATGTTGCTGATGAACGGTGACGTGATTCAATTCGGAGATTCCCAGGCGGTCTATGAATCTGATGTGCCCACAGAGGGCCGGACCCGCGATGACTCGCAGACGCAAATCTATGAGCAGACGCGTCCGCCGGCCTCAGTGCCGCAGCAGCCGGTGTTCACCACGCAGCCGGCGCGAACAACAGCCGCTCCGGGCGCTCCACCGCCGGTGGTGCAGCCGTATGTGATCCAGCGTCCGGTTTCGACGATGGGCCGCCGCAGTTCTCAGGGCGACGGGTGCTTTGCGGTCATCGTGCTCTGCTTCGTGCTGCCGGTGGTCTTTTTCATCGGTCTGAGTGTTCGTCACTATCAGGTTAACGAGAAGCAGTGGTTCTGGGATTACCTGAAGGACTTCATGTCCAACAACTGAGCCGGCGGAGTCTTACACCGGCAGTTTCCAGCCGTCGCGATAGACCTTGCGGATGATGGCGTCGGCCTCCGGGCAGTTTTTGGCTTTCATGGCGACGGAATCCCATTCGATGCGTTTTTGGAAACGCATGGCGAGTAGCCCCACGAGCAGGGCCTCGGTGAACGGCGCGGAATACCAGAAGCCGCTCTTCGCATCCTCCGGCTTGCCGGCAATGGCAGCGCGGACCCATTCGATGCGATGACCGGGCGAGCGCGGGATGGTTTTTGCCGGATACTTTGTCGAGGCGTGGAGTGAAGTTGGGAAGATGCTGGGATTGCCTGCATGGCTGCCCCCGAGGAGCCCGGCTTTGTCGCCGAGGAGAATGAGGCCGTTGTCGCCGATGTTTCGGCCGGCTTCGAGTCCGGCGATGTTCTGCGGGACTTTGCCGCCATCATACCATTTCATCCTGACCGCCGGCCGGCTGCCTCTGGCGGGGAATTGCCACGTGACGATGCTCCACGCGGGGAAGGAATCGTTGTTCGACGGACTCGTCTCCGCGTCCACCCAGTCAGGTGCGCCGAGGTCGAGCGCGTAGAAAGCAGGGTCGGCATTGTGAACGGCCATGTCGCCCAGCGCGCCGCAGCCGAAGTCCCAGAACCCGCGCCACTGCATTGGATGATAGGCGGGATGATACGGACGCATCGGCGCGGGGCCGATCCACAAATCCCAGTCCACATTTGCCGGGATGGGCGGCGTGCCTTCCGGGCGCGGCTGGCCCTGCGTTTTCCACCAGTTGCCCGGGCGGTCGCTCCAGACGTGGATCTCTTTGATCGTGCCGATGACGCCGCCGTCGCAGTATTCCTTCCACAGTCGCAGGCCGTCGCCGGCGTGGCCGCCATTGCCCATTTGGGTGACGACTTTCTTGCGTGCTGCCGTCTCGGCCATGAGGCGGGCTTCCTGTATTGTGTGTGCGAGCGGCTTCTCCACATAGGCATGTTTTCCAAGATTCATCGCCGTCAATGCAGCGGGCGCGTGGTGATGGTCCGGCGTGGAAATGACGACGGCGTCGAAGTCCTTTTGCGTGTCCAGCATCCGGCGCCAGTCGCGATGGGTCTTCGCGTTGGGGTGGCGCTTGGCGGCATTCGCGAGAGTGCCGGAGTCCACATCGCAAAGCGCGACGACCTGCACCTCTTTGAAAGTCTCCATCTCCCCGAGATTGCCTCCGCCCTGACCGCCGACACCGATGTGCGCCGTGGCAAGTTTTTCAGAAGGCGGCGTCTGGCCGCTGCCGGCGATGACGTGGCGCGGAACGATGAGCGGGGCGGTGCCCGTGGCGATGATATTGCGGAGAAGGCGGCGGCGGGTGATGATGGGTAACATAGTGCCGCCATGCTGTCGGGCAGGGCAGGGGAGTCGAGGATTTTTTCTGTGCGCGATGACGTGACGCACCGACGGTCACCTGGCTGCTTATCTCGCCCGGACGCTGTTCACTGACTGGAGAATGATGCTCACCATCATGTAGGCCATAGTGCCAACGACGACGGCCATGACGAGAATGATGAGCGGAGTCACGATGGCCATGCCGCGATCTATCGTCTTTTGCAGTTCCTTGTCGTAGCGGCGGGCGGTGCGTTCGAGCGCGTGCTCAAGGTCACCGGTTTGTTCGCCGACGGTAATCATGTCGGTGAGGAGGGAAGGGAAGAAGCCGACTTTTTTCATCGAGCGGCTGAGGGATCCACCTTCGCCGACCATGCTGATGACTTTGGAAAGCTGCCCTTTGAGATAGCGGTTCGGCGTGGCGTCGCGGGTGAGTTCCATGGCGCGCAGGAGCGGCAGGCCATTGCCGAGAAGATTGGAAAGCGTCTCCAGAAACTGCACGAAGAACCGCGCACTGAGGAGGGGCCCGAAGAAGAGGAGGTTCACTTTCTTCTCGTCCCACTTGGGCCGGTAAGCCTCGGAGGTAGTGATCTTCTGAAATCCCCAAACGGCGAGGCCGATGATCAGTGCGATGGCCCACCAGTAGCTGAGCGCGAAATCTCCAGCGCCCATGATGGCCTTGGCGGCGAAGGGCAGTTCCTTGCCCATGCTCTTCAGCAGGACGGTGAGCTGAGGGATGAGATAGGACACAAACAGAATCGTGACCCCCATGCCCGCGATGATGAGGAAGATGGGATAGATCATCGCCGTCGTGACCTTGCTTTGCAGGTTCTGCACCGAAGTGAGATACTGAGCCTGGCGCTTGAGGATGTCCGGCAGCGCGCCGGAGATTTCACCGGCGGCGGCGAGATTGCAGTAGAGTTCGCCGAAGCTAGGGCTGGCGACCTGGAGAGAACTGGAAAAGCTGCTGCCGTCGCGGATGCGATTGCGGAGAATGGCGGTGACGTCCTTCACCGCGGACAACTCATCGCGGCTCTCCATGATGCGCAGCGCGGGCTCGAGTTGCAGACCGGCGGCGAGGAGGTCGCTGAGTTCCTCGGTGAAGGTGATGATGTCTCCTTTCTTGAGCTTAACAGGTCCGGTGGGAACGGCCTCCTTGCCGCCGCCTTCGGTGGTTGAAGGCTTGCTGCCGGGCTTGGCCAGAGCGAGTTCCTTCTTCTTGTCGTCCTTTGCCTTTTTGATGTCCTTCTCTTTGGCATCCTTCGCATCTTTCGCCGCGATCATGGCCTTGCCGTTTTTCTTCTCGGCACTGGCGGTAGCGGCAGCCGCAGAGGCGTCCGTCTGCTTCAGCGAGACGGGCTGGAGACCATTGCGGTCGAGTCGGCGAAAGGCGTCGGCACGGTCAGTGGCGGTGAGTTCGCCGCTGGCGGTGGTGCCGTCTTTCTTGAGCGCGGAATAGGTAAATACAGCCATGAGTCAGGGGCAAAATACAGGTCAGTCCGGCGCGCCGAGCGTCATGTCGGTGGCGGTGGCGCTGATGACTTCCTCCAGCGTGGTCTCGCCTTCGAAGACTTTGAAGATTCCGTACTCGCGCATGGGAATGAATCCCTGGCGCGCGGCCATTTCCTTGAGGGCGGATTCGGGAGCGCGCTTCACGATAAGGTCTTCGATTTCCTTGGTGACCACGGCGACTTCGTAAATGGCGAGCCGTCCGTGGTAGCCGGAGTGGCTGCAACTGTCGCAGCCGCGGGGCTTGGCGGTGTAGCAGGTGCGGTCCTCCGGGTTGCGGAAGCCGACGGACTTCAACTCCGCCGTCGTGACCCGGCCTGGCTGTTTGCACTTCTGGCACAGGCGGCGCACGAGGCGCTGGGCGAGGAAGCAGCGCACGGAGGCGGCGACGAGGAATGGCTCCACGCCCATGTCCACGAGTCGGGTGATGCCGGAAATGGCGTCATTGGTGTGCAGCGTGGAAAAGACGAGGTGACCGGTGAGGGCTGCACGGATGGCGATTTCCACCGTCTCAAGGTCGCGCATTTCTCCGATCATCACGATGTCCGGGTCGGCGCGCAAAATCGAGCGCAGCGCGGTGGCGAAGGTGAGGTTGATCTCGCTCTTCACGGCGATCTGGACCACGCCCTCGATCTTGTTTTCCACCGGGTCCTCCACCGTCACGATGCGGCTGTCCACGGTGTTCAGTTCGCTGAGGAATGTGTAAAGGCTGGTGGATTTACCGGAACCGGTCGGGCCGGTGATGAGCACGATGCCGTTGGGCATTTTCAGCATCGTATCAATGACACTGCGCACCTTCGGGATCATGCCCAGTTTATCCAGATTGAACTTCTGCTGGTTGAGAAGACGCAGGCTGATCGTCTCGCCGAGCACGCTGGGAATGGTGGCGACACGGACGTCAATCTGATTACCGTCCATCTCCAGGCTGATGCGTCCGTCCTGCGGCAGACGGCGCTCGGCGATGTCGAGGCGGGACATGATCTTGAGACGCGCGATGACCATGTTTTGCAGCGCCTTGATGTTCTCCGGCACGGGCACATCCACGAGCAGGCCGTCAATCCGGTAGCGGATGCGCAGGCTCGTTTCCATCGGCTCCACGTGGATGTCCGTCGCCCGTTGATTGAGCGCCTGACGCACGATCTGGTTCACGAATTTCACCACGCTGGCCTCGTCGTCGTCCTCGTCGAGAAAGGTCGTCTCCTCGCGCAAGTCCAGCGCCTGAGTGTCCGCCATGTCGCGGCCCTTCAGAATGGCATCAAAGGTATCCGCGCCCACGCCGTAGAGCTTCTGGATGGAATGAAGAATCCGCGTGCGGCTGGCCATGTGCCACTGGATGCGGCAGCCGATTGCCTGGGAGACGGCCTGACGGGCGTGGTAGTTAAAGGGATCGTAGGTGCAAAGCGCGAGCACGTGACCTGCATCCGCGCCTTCCGCAGCGACCGGGGGCTCCGCAAGATCCGGACCGGCGTCCTCTTCGTCGCGGGCCTGCTCCGCAGCAGAGTGCGCCATATTTTGCTCCACGTTGCCATACCACAGCGGCAGCAGCCGGTAACGCAGCGCGACTGCCGACGAGCACACTTCCTTGAGCCGGCGGGCGTGGCGCGGTTTCAGATTCGGCTCCCACGGGATATTCAGCCGCTGACTGAGCGCGAACAGGAAGTCCTCTTCGCTCATCTGGCGGGAATCGAGGAGGTCTTCGACGACCGGGCGCTGGGCGTGGGCGGCGTCGGTGACGATTTTCTCCACAACTTCCATGCTCTCCGCCCCGCCGGCTTCGGCGGAACTGAGGAGCATGTCGTTCATGCGTTGGGCGAGCGAGGACATGGGCGGATGGGGAATTACGGAGGGCGAATGCGGAGGGAGCCGCCCGATTTAGGGGACCGGTCTCCTTTGACAAGGGCACATCGCCCCGCGTTCAACATTCCTGCTGCCTCTGTTGCAGAAAGCGGACGGGGAACATGGCAGGCGTCGCCGGATTCTCCTGCCGCGCCCCCCGGATGCTTTTTCATGTGGCGGCACGGCGTCGCCTGTGTCACGGACGCCGGCATGTCCACGATACCGCTCCCGCTCCGCCCCTTCGTCCGCGCCAATGGCCGCACGGTGATAGTCCCCATTGATCACGGCA
>JANOZA010000620.1:0-9784 GCA_031429155.1 Verrucomicrobiota bacterium
CTATGCTTCCGACATGCGGCTCGCGCTGCAAAACATCGCGGCGGACAAACACGGCGCGGCGGCGGCGCTGCTGGAGAACTATGAAGCGCCGGCGGGCGAAGACCTGCGGGGATTCGAGTGGTATCTGGCTCGCGAACTCAGTCGCGGGAATGAAGCGGCCACACTGGAGCCGCTCAATGGTCAGGTGTGGGCCGTGGCTTGGTCGCCGGATGGCCGGTGGCTCGCGGCGGGCGCGCAGACGCTTCGTATTTGGGAAATGGTGAACGGCAGCGCAGTGCTGCGCCACAGTGCGGAGTCACCGGCGTATGCGTTCGCGTTCACGGCGGACAGCCGACTCCTGGCGATGGCGCGGGCAGACGGCGACCTTATCGTGTGCGATCCCGCGGCTCCCAATGTTGCCATTCAAAAGGGCCGCCTGTCCTCGATCCCGCAGGCGATGGCGTGGCAGGCGAACGGGACGACGCTCGAAATACTCTCCGGACAGTTCCACTGGCGCTGGACGCCGGGGAATGGCGAGCCTTCGCGCGCCGCACCGTTGAGCGGCCAGATCCGGTTTGGCTTTCTCAACGGCAGCGCCCGGCGCGGCGGGTTTGTCGTTCCGGGTCCGCCGGGCGGCGATGCGTGGCAGATCGTCGTGCGTGACACGGAGCAGGCCACGGTGCTGACGACGGTGCGCACGCCAAACAACCGCGCCGCTCGCTGCATGGCCTGTTCCGACGACGACCGCTGGCTGCTCATCGGCGACTACACCGGGCACCTCACGCTGCGCGAGACTCCCTTCGCGGAGAAAGCATGGGAGCTGCCCGCTCACCGCAGCATGGTGGATAAAGTCGCGTTCTCTCCCGATGCCAGCCTCGTGGCCAGCGCCGCCGACCACGTCATTCACCTGCGCGACCGGGCGACCGGCACCCTGCGTCGCGTGCTGCGTGGCCACTACGCCACCATCTCCGCGCTGACATTCTCGCCGGACGGCCAGTCGCTGCTCTCCGGCGACACCCGGGGCGTGGTGAAGCGGTGGGAGGTCGCACCGGCCACGGAGTCTTCCCCGTTTGCCGGCGCTCTGGTCAGCAACTCCGATGACGGAGCGGCACTGTGCTGGAATGTGAATGGGCCACAGGTCCGCTTTCTAAAATGGGGAGGCGCACCGGCCACGCTCGATGTGGATCCCCGGCGAAAACAGCGGCACGTGTTTAATGGCGGCATCGTGTTCCAGGCCACCGGCGCGGCGGGAAAAGAGAATCTGCTCACGATTCACGAGCCAGGCAAAGAGCCGGCGGAATGGAAGCTGCCGGGAAAACTCCAATCCTGCTCGCCCGATGGCCGCTGGTTTGGCTATACGGACGCCGCCACCAGTCTTCTGATGCTGGCGGATCGCAGCGGCTCCCGCCCTCCGGTGCAACTGGGACGCGGGCGGCTGCTGTCAGAGCCCGCCTTTTCCGCCGACAGCCGGCGGTGCGCCATCGGAGACCAAAACGGCTGGGCGCGCATCTACGACACCGCCACCAGCAAGGAAGTCTTCGGCGTCGCCGCGCATCGCGGCGTCGTACGCGGCAAGTCCCTGTCCCGCGATGGCACTCTGCTGGCCACTGCCGGATTCGACGGCGTGGCCAAGCTGTGGGATATCGCCACCGGCCAACTGCGGCGCGAGTTCACCGGCAGCGCAGACACGCTGTGGTCCGTCGCACTCTCTCCCGACGGACGCCGCCTCGCTGCGGGCACCGGGGAATCCACCGTCATCCTGTGGGACACCGCCACCGGCCTGGAAACAGGAACCGTCACCCCGGGCGGAGTGCCCGGGCCGGTGGAGTTCCTCGTCTTCACTCCTGACGGCGCGGCACTCATCGCCGACGGACGCGTGCTGGAGGCGGCTGGTTTCGCATCCCCCTGAAGAATAACGGGAAGACAGCGCCGTTCGTCTTCAAGCTCCTCACGGCACCACTTTCAGCCGGTAGAAGCGGCGCGGAAAACCGCCGGCGGGCAGCTCTCCAACGGCAACTGGAGCGCGTCCGCCGCACGCTGGACCGAAGGCAGCATCACCCCCCACGCTCACCCGCCGCTGCTACCGATTTCTGCCGCAGTAGTCAGGGCATCGCCGGGGGACGGGGAGGATTGCTGCTTGCCGGAGCGCGGCAGGGCGCGTTCAATTGCTGGCAGCCAACCCTTCGCCAAAGTGCCCCACGAAGCCCCGCCTGCCAATAACAACCCGGAGTTTGCCAATACCCGGTGGAGCATGGTGTTGCAGGCAAAGGGCGATCCTTCGCGCGACCAGATGAGGGCGCTGGAGTCGCTCTGCCGGCAGTATTGGTATCCGCTGTATTACTTCGCGCGCCGCGAGGGCAGGTCCGTGCATGATGCGCAGGATCTCGTGCAGGGGTTTTTCGCGCGGCTGCTGGAAAAGCATTATCTCGACTCTGTGGAGGCGGCGCGGGGGAAGTTCCGCTCGTTCCTGCTGGCGGCGTTCACGAACTTCATGTGCGATGTCCACCGCGCGGCGGGCACGCAGAAGCGCGGCGGGGGCGCGGTGCATTTGAGCATTGATGAACTGGATGCGGAGAACCGCTACGCGCAGGAGCCGGTGGACCACCGCTCGCCGGACCGGGCGTTTGAGAAGCGCTGGGCGGAGACCGTGCTGGCGCGCAGCCTGGCAAAGCTCCGTGCGGAGTTCGACGGCAGCGGCAAGCAGCAGCGGTTCGATGTGCTGAAGCCCTATCTGCTGCGGGACAGGGAGAGCAGTTACGAACAAACCGCCTCGGCGCTCGGCATGTCCGTGGCGGCGGTGCGCTCGGCTATCCACAGGCTGAGGGAACGGTTCCACGCCATCTTCCGCGCGGAGATCGCGCATACGGTGCATGAGCCGTCCGACGTTGATGGAGAGATCCGCCATCTCTTCCAGGCGCTCGCGGGATAGCGGTCTGGGGTTGGTGTATAGGCTTCAGCCGATCAGACACCCCTCCGCGAAGCGGGACTTTTTCAGAGTGGCGGCTGCGCCGCGGTTGGTTTTTAATCGGCTAAAGCCTATACACCAACACCAGCCATGCACCGCATTCCTACCATATGATGTATCGCTGGCGCAGGCTCACGGAGGAGGATCGCCGGGACGTGCTGGAGCGCAGGCGGCAGCGTGGACACCCGGAGCATAGTCCGCGGCATGTGGACAGCGGGGACTGCGCGTATCACATCACTGCGGCGTGTTTCGAGCACCGGGCGCACATCGGGCACAGCATGGAGCGGATGAATGCCTTCGCCGCAGACTGGCTGGACGTGCTCCATGCCGACTCGCACAAAGTGGCTGCATGGGCGCTGCTGCCGAATCACTACCATGCGCTGGTGCATTCGGATCGTGTGCTGGCTCTGCTGGCGGCGATGGGCCGGCTGCATGGCCGCACTTCCCATGCATGGAACGGTGAGGAAAACACACGTGGTCGCCAGGTCTGGTGCAAGGCGGCGGAAACCGTGATGAAGAGTGACGGCCATTACTGGGCGACCGTGAACTACATCCACCACAACCCGGTGAAGCACCGGTATGTCGAGAAATGGACGGACTGGCCGTGGAGCAGTGCTGAAGAATGGCTGGAGCGAACCGGCCGCACGGCCGCTGAGGAGCAGTGGCGGAAGTATCCGATAAGGGAATACGGCGAGGGCTGGGATAACGCGGAGCTGTAGGTTGGTGTATAGGCTTCAGCCGATCAGACACCTTCTCCGCGCAGCGGCACTTCCTCCTGTTCCAGAGTGGCGGCTGCGCCGCGGTTTGTTTTTGATCGGCTAAAGCCTATACACCAACGGGACGGCTGAAGCCTATACACCAACTATGGCTGCTCGATGTGCAGCTTCCAGAAGGTGCGTGCGCCGGTGGCGGTGGGAATGGTGACGGTGATGAGGCCGGGGGTGGTGGTTTCATCGCTGGTCACGCCGGGCGCGCGGATGATCTGGCTGGTGGTGCGGTCGTTCTGATAAAGGTCGGACCAGGTGCCGAGGTCGGGGCTTTCCTGGAGGCGGTAGCGCAGATCGGTGGCGAGCGGGTTCCAGGGGAAGGTGAACACCATGCCGCCGCCGGGGGCGGGAGTGGCGGTGAGCGGGTCTGGGGTGAAGGCGTGGGGATCGCTGCGGGTGGCGTACTCCCAGGTGTGGTCGAGGCCGTCGTCGTCGGGGTCGTCATAGTAGCCCTGGCCGTTGGGGCCGTCCCTGTCGGGGTCAATGGTCTCGGCTTGCCAGATGCCGTAGGTGTTCACGGTGCCGGCTTCATACGCGCCGAGATCGGGCACGCCCACGATGGGGTAGCCGCGCTGGTCGGCGGTGGCGGGGCTGCCGGTGGCGGCGTTGCGGGCGGGGCTGTCGAAGAGCAGCGCTGTGGTCTGCGTGGGGCCGCCGTAGTAGTAGGCCCCGCCGGTGTGCCGCGGATCGAGCGGGGCGGCGGTGGTGCCGGCGAGCGGGCCGGCGGGGAAGATGGCGCTCACGGTGTCGTTGTCGCCGATGAGATTGGTGCCGGCGGCGGCGAGGCTGGTGCCTTCGCGGAGGGTGAGGCGGATGTCGGCTCCGACGGGGGCAGTGTTCCCGGCCACGATGCACCAGGCGAGCACGGCCTGGTCGCCATCGTGCAGGACTGCGCCGCCTTCGCCGGATGCTTCGTTCCCGGAAAAGGTGCAGTGGGTGGCGGTCAGGGGGCCGTATTGATAGATCACGCCACCATCGACGCCGGCGGTGTTCCCGAAGAAGGTGCAGCGGGTGAGGGTGGTGGGGCCGTCGGCGTAGATGGCGCCGCCTTCGTCGTCGGCGTGGCAGTCCGTGAGGGTGCAGCCGGTGAGGGTGAGCGGGCCGCGGCTGTAGATGGCACCGGCGTCTTCCGTGCTCCTGCTCCCGGTGATGGTGCAGCGGCGCAGGGTCAGCGTGCCGTCGTTTTCAATGGCACCGCCGTCATCCGCCCGCGGGTCTGCGCTGGTTTTGGTGAACAGGAGACTGTCGAGCGTGACATGCGTACTGCTTTCGAACTGAAAATGGTTGTGCCACCCCTCAGCACGGAGGTTCGGCGGGCTGGACAGGGCGGAGGCGTCGATCACAATGGGGTCTAGCCCGGCCACAATGATCGCACTGCCGCCAAAGAAGAAGGTCCTTCCCGCCAAACCCGGGTCGAAGTGGATGAAGTCGCCGCCGGGGCTGGCTTCGGCATCGGCCACGGCCTGGCGCAGGGAGCCGGGGACGCCGTCGCCGTGGGTGGCGACGATGATGGGATTCTTCACCGCGATGGTGAAGGTCTGCGGGTGGCTGGTATCCAGGCCGCCGTTGGCGGTGCCGCCGTCGTCATGGAGGGTGACGGTGACGGTGGCGACGCCCATTTGGCCGGGCGCGAGCGTGTAGGTGAGGGTGCCGTCCACGGCGACGGCGGGCGGGGTGCTGAAGAGGGCGTTGTTGTCATTCGTCACGGTGAAGCCGGTGAGCGTCTGGGTGTTTTCGTTGGCACGGAGGCCAGGGGTCATCCCCGTGGCCCAGCCGGGCACGGTCTGCGGGCCGGGCGTGCTGAGGAATGCCTGGGGCGCGCCTTTCTCAAACCACGGCGCATCATTCACCGGCTGGATGGTGAGCGGGAAACTGGTGGCGAAGCTCTGCACGCCGTCGCTGAGCGTGAGGGTAATGGTGACGGTGCCGTACGCCTCCGAGTAGAGCGGGAAGCTGACGTCGAAGACGGCGGGGTCGCCTGTCGGGAAGACCTGGATCATCTCATCCCGCACGAGCAACTGATCGCCCGAGACGGCGCTGCCGGTGAAGCTGGGGAGGGAGGCTCCATCCGGATTCGCGAGGGTGACAGGGAAGGTGACCACGCTGTCCTCCAGCACGGTCATCGCCGGGATGGCGTAGATCCCGATGCCGCCGGCTTCATACGCGCCGATGTCCCGCACGCCCACGATGGGGAAGCCGCGCTGGTCGCCGGTGATGGCGGGTGCCAGCACGGTGGCGGCATTGAGCGCGGGGCTGCCGGGCAGCAGGCGCATGGTCCGCGTGGGGCCGCCGTTGTCGGCCAGCGGGGCGAGCTGCGGGGCGTTGTTCAGGATGTCGCCAGGCTGATTGAAGACTCCGGTGGCATTGCCGCTGCCGATGAGGTTGCCGCCGAGACTGGTGATGGGGGAGCCGTCCACGCTGCTGTTCGTGTTCCCGGAAATGAGGCAGTTCTGCACCCGGGTGGACGACGCACTGGCCACTCCGCTGCCCTCGCCCGCCGGTGCGGTGTTTCCGCTGATGGTGCAATGCGTCAGGGTGGCAGTGCCGCCAACGACGCGAATCGCACCGCCTCTCGTGCTGGCGGTGTTGCCCGTCAGCGTGCAGTGCTGCAGTGTCAGAAGTGCATCTGGGTTGTTATAAACCGCGCCGCCGAGACTGGCGGAGTTTCCTGTGAGGGTGCAGCGCGTGAGCGTGCATGCGCCGTAGTTGTCGATGGCCCCGCCTTGACCGGTCCCCACATTCCCGCCTATCAGGGTGAGGCCCCGGAAGGCGGCAGTCCGGGTGGCATTCACCGTGAAGATGCGGTTCGTGCCGGGACCTCCGTCCAGGGTGAGGCCCGCGGGCAGGCTCGTGGCGTCTATGTCGAGGTCGTCGCTGATAGAGATTTGAGCCAGGAGCACGATGGTGGCACCGGAGAGGCCGGGGGCGAAGCGGATGAGATCGCCGCCGGGGCTCGCTGCGGCAACGATCACGGCCTGGCGGAGCGAGCCGGCTCCGCTGTTGGCGATGGTGGTCACGAGGATGGGATTTTTGACGACGATGGTGAACGTGCGGGTGCGGGAGTCGCTGCCGCCATTGTCCGTGCCGCCGTCGTCGCGGAGCGTGACGCCGATAGTGGCAAAGCCGGTCGCGCCCGCCGCCGGGGTGTAGGTGAGCGTGCCGTCCGGGGCCACGGCGGGCGGGGTGCTGAAGAGGCCGGGGAGCGAGTTGCTGCTGATGGTGAATCCCAGCAGCGACTGGCCGCTCTCAGCAGCCGGGCCGGTGCTCATCCCGGTAGCCCAGCCGGGCACCGTCTGCGGGCCGGGGTTTGGCGTGTGGATCTGGCTGGCACCGGCCGTGAAAGTGGGCGCGTCATTCACCGGGAGCACGGTGACGGTCACCGGCACGGGGTCACCGCTCAGTCCGGCCGCGGCATTGCTGTTGGAGGCCTGCACGGTGAAGCCGGCCGCTCCATTGAAGTTGGCAGCAGGCGTGAACTTCAGGCCCGCGCCGGCCTGGGCACGGGTGATGAAGCTGTTGTTGTTGATGCCCACGTTGTCGTTTCGACGCATCGTGCCGTTGGTAATGCCGGTGATCCTGAAGTGCGTGATCTCGGGACCGTCCGAGACATGGGGGCTGATCACGAGGCCGGTGATCTCCGTGTCTTCAGGGGTGGTCCCATGGGTCACGCTGGGAGGGCCGGTCACCTGGGTGACGGTGATGCTGGCCGTGGCCGTGCCGCCGCCCAGCCCGGTATCGTCTGCGCTGGTGGAAGCCTGCACGGAGAAGGAGCCAGAGCCGTAGAAGTGGGCCGCCGGAGTGAACTTCAGCCCGGCATTCGCCTCCGCAAAGGTGATGAAAGTGCCCGCGGCGATGGGGGTCGTGCCGTCATTCTGAAACAGCGCGCCATTGGTGATGCCGGTGATCTTGAAATGCGTGATCTCCGGCCCGTCCGGCGTGCTGATGACGAGGCCGCTGGTGCTCTGGGTGTCCTCCGCGGTGGTGGCATTGGTCACGCTGGGGGTGTCGGCGACCGGCAGGACGGTGATGGTCACCGGCACCTGGCTGCCGCTCAGTCCGGCCACGGCATTGCTGGTGGAGGCCTGCACGGTGAAGCCGGCAGTGCCGTGGAAGTTGGCAGCAGGCGTGAACCTCAGACCCGCGCCGGCCTGGGCACTGGCAACGAAGGTGTTGTTGTTGAGGGCGGTGTTGTCGTTGTACCGCAGCGTGCCGCTGGTGATGCCGGTGATCTGGAAGTGAGTGATCTCGTTCCCGTCCACGGCATTACGGCTGATCACGAGCCCGGTGATCTGAGTGTCTTCATTGGTGGTCCCATGGGTCACGCTGGGAGGATCGGCCACCGGGGTGACGGTGATGGCCCTGACCGCGCCGCCGCCCAGCCCGGTATCGTCTGCGCTGGTGGAGGCCTGCACGGTGAAGGAGCCGGAGCCGTGGAAGTTGGCCGCCGGGGTGAACCTCAGCCCTGCGCTGGCCTCCGCGGCGGTGAGGAAACTGCCCGCGGCGATGCTGGTCGTGCCGTCATTCTGAAACAGCCCGCCATTGTTGATGCCGGTGATCTTGAAATGCATGACCTCCGGCCCGTCGGCAACGTTTTTGCTGATGACGAGGCCGCTGGTGGTCTGGGTGTCCTCCGCGGTGGTGGCGCTGGTGACAGTGGGGTTGTCGGCGACCGGCAGGACGGTGATGTTCACCGGCACCGGGCTGCCCCGCAGTCCGGCGACGGCATTGTTGCTGGAGGCCTGCACATGGAAGCCGGCGGTGCCATGGAAGTTGGCAGCAGGCGTGAACCTCAGGCCCGCGCCGGCCTGGGCCAGGGCCACGAAGGTGTTGTTGGGAAGATTGGTGCCGTCGCTGTATTTCATCGTGCCGCTGGTGATGCCGGTGATCTGGAAGTGCGTGATCCCGGACGGGTCCACAGCATTGGGGGTGATCACGAGGCCGGTGATCTCAGTGTCTTCATTCGTGGTCCCATGGGTCAGGTTGGGAGGATCGGTCACCTGGGAGACGGTGAGCGTGAACACGTCCTGCGCGGTGCTCACCCCGTCGCTGACGGTCACGGTGATGGTGGTGGAGCCGTATTGATTCGCCGCCGGTGTGGCGGTGAGCGTGCGGTTCACCCCGCTGCCGCCGAAGGTAATGGCGGCGTCCGGCAGCAGGGTGGTGTTGCTGGACGTGGCGCTGACCGTGAGCGCGGCGGGGGCCGTCTCGGTATCGCCGATGGTGAAGGCCAGCGCGGTGAGCGCGGTGTCTTCCAGGGTGCTCTGGTTCGCGATGTTGCTGATGGTGGGCAGCGTATTCGGCAGAGCCCGGAGCTGGAGCAGATTCACCTGCGGTCCAAACCCGCCGACGCTGGCCACCGTGATGACCTGCGTGACCGTGTCCGCCGTGAACGTGCCGGTGGCGATGTTCGGCCCGCCCGCGGTCGTGGAGACGCCATCCACTGTGCGCACGCGGGTGATGAAGTTGGTGCGGGTATCGGTGATCCAAAGCTGCACCTGATACGGCTGCCCCGCGATCAGCCCGCCGAGCGTGACCGTGCCCGTGCCCGAGCCGTTGAAGCGCCCATAGTCCAGCGCCGCCGCGTATGCCACATCGCCGCCGGCATCAGCCGCCAGCCAGAAGTTGGCGAACGTGTTCTCCAGATTCCCGAAAGTCACCGTGCCCGTGCCCAGCGCGTGCGGCCCCGGACCGGCCGCATCCGCCGCGAAGATCACGCCATTGATGGTGCGGGCATTGGTGACATCACCCACATTCATCGCCCCCACCAGCGTGCCCAGCGTGCTCACATCCGCTGGAGCAGTGACGGTGGACGTGGTCCAGTTGATCGTAGCCGCGTGGAGCGGGAAGCAGGCGAACAGAGCGGCAAGGAGTGGAAGGAAGCGGGTTTTCATGGTGAAGAAGCGGGTTCAGCGGGTTCAGAGTGGTTCCTGGAAAATCGTTTCGCGGAATGTTGAGAAATTTTCCGACCCGCCGTCCGCAAGGCCGCGTCCGGGGCTTTACCTCCGCCCGGTTTCGCTCTAGCAGCCTGTCGGACTTAGCCCGCCCCGGTTCAGATGCCTGGAAAACCTGGAAA
>JANOZA010000621.1:0-3083 GCA_031429155.1 Verrucomicrobiota bacterium
TGGCCGCTCTGGTGGGAGCCGAAGCCGCTGACTTCCACGTCGTAGCGGAGCAGGTAGGGCGGGCGCGAGACTTTGTCGTCCACGCCGGTGAAGAATTGCTTTTGGTAGTCGAAGCACGGTCCCCATGTGAGGTTCGCGCCGACCTTTAAGTCCTCGCCCATGCAATGGCGGAGCATGTCGAGCGCGTGGACGCCCTGGGTGGGATTGTTATAGTGCGCACAGCCGGCAGCGTGGATGTGGTGGTCGCCGCTCCACCAGCCTGTGGCTGCGGGGTCCACCCAGCGGCGGAGCTTGAAGGTGAGTTGGGAGGGCTCGTCCCTGGTGAGGTCTATCGTTTGCTCCTCCGTGAGATATTCCGGCCCGCGATAGCAGCGGACGGTGAGCGGCGTGCGCGGGAGTTTCAGCTTCTCGCCGCTCTCGCGATAGATCTGGGGATGGAAAAAGAAGTCGGGCGCGAGGCGTTTGTTCATCGAGGGATAAACGCGCCCGGCAGCGTCGCGGATTTCCAGACCGGCGGTGGTAGGCTTGCCGTTTTCGTCGGAGAGGTTGAGGAGAATGTCGCGTGCCGGCGTGCAGTCGAACGTCGCGGTGAGGTCCGCGCGGAAGCCGAGATCCTGCGTGCCCTGCCCGGCATTGAAGGCGATCACGGCGCTGCGCTTCCCGGCATCGCGGCTGTAGAGCTGGATGATGCGGTATTCCAGTTTCAGTCCGCTGAGGGTCTTCTCGAGCGGACGAGCCGAGAACATGGACGCCTCCAGCCAGCGGTCGGCGACCTTGTCCTGCGGGGAGTTCGGCACGGCGCGGGCCTGCGCGCTCTCCATGTCCAGCGGCGCGGTGACGCCGGCTTCATTGTGGACCTTGATGAGAAAATGCCGCCATCCGCCCTCACTGAGCACGCGCGGGGCAGGGCCGGAGGCGACTTTCACGCGGGCTTCGGGGTTGATGTTCACCACCGCGAGGCAGTGACGGTCGAGGATTTCCTGCACGGCGGCGGCGACCTTTTCTCCGCCGTCTGCCTTCAGCGCCGCGAGGGCGGCGTGGTCCTTCTCCGGCAGCGGCTCGCCGAGAAAGGCCAGCGCTTCCTGCACCCGCTGCACCTGCACGAGCAGCGGCTGCGCCTCCACGCCGGTGATGACGGGATTTTCCTGACTGCGGGCAGCGCAGGTGAACAGGGCGAGGAGGAGAACGGTGGATGTCTTCATGGCATACGAATCTGCCGCAGCCCGGCACGCGATGGCAATGCCGGATGTCCGGGTGCCTCCGGGCAGGAAGTGCTTGCGAGTTCGCAGGCTTACGGTCACGATGCCGCCCATGAGACTACTTACTACCCTCCTGACCTGTCTGTTCACCGTCTGCGCCTTCGCCGCAGACGAGCCGAAGCTCGCCGTCCTGATCATTGACGGCCAAAACAATCACAATTGGAAGAGCACCACGCCCATTCTCAAAGACGCACTGGAGAAGAGCGGGCGCTTCACCGTGGAGGTCTCCACTTCGCCATCCGACAAAGGAACCGCCGACGAGTGGACGAAATGGCGGCCGCAGTTCTCCAAGTACAAGGCCGTGGTCAGCAACTACAACGGCGCGAACTGGCCGATGGAGGTGAAGCTGGCGTTTGATGCGTATGTCGCCGGCGGTGGCGGTTTCGTCTGTATCCACGCCGCGAACAATTCCTTTGGCGACTGGCCGCAGTATAATCAGATGATCGGCCTCGGGGGCTGGGGCGGACGCAATGAGAAGAGCGGCCCGTATGTTTATGTGAAGGACGGCGCGCTCGTCCGCGACACCACTGCCGGTGCCGGCGGCAACCACGGCGCGCAGTTTGAATGGAACGTCGAGCTTTTCGGAGAAGGCAAAGAGCATCCGATCACCAAAGGCCTGCCGGAGTCATGGAAGCACTGCAAAGATGAACTCTACGACAAGCTGCGCGGCCCCGCCGAGAACATGAAAGTGCTCGCCACCGCCACCAGCCAGGTCACGAAACGCCCGGAGCCGATGATCATGGTCCTCGATTACCAGAAGGGCCGCGTCTTTCACACCCCGATGGGCCATGCCGACTACTCAGTGAAGTGCGTCGGCTTCTACACCGTCCTGCAGCGCGGCACCGAATGGGCGGCGACCGGCAAAGTGACGATTCCGGTGCCGGCGCAGTTTCCCACTAAAGACGCCGTTCTGCCGGTGCCATAAAAGTGAGTGCCGGGGCGTCAAAATGCCACTTGCAAAGGAAAAGTCAGCCCCCACATTCGCCGCCCTTCCGCGAGTACCCTCTCAAAATTGCCGTCGGTCTCTGATGGTGAAACGCATCCCGCGCTTCACCGCTCGCCAGAGGTAACCCGGCACATCCAAAAAAATACACATGCCCGTCAGACTATCCCGGTTTGAAATGCCCAGCCGTCTTGCCAAAGACGATTCCACTGCCAGCGACACCTACGCCAAGTTCACCGCCGAGCCCTTCGAGGGCGGATACGGCTACACCGTTGGAAACAGCCTGCGCCGCGTGCTCCTCAGCAGCCTTGAGGGTGCCGCCATCACCAGCGTAAAGATCAAAGGTGCGCAGCACGAATTTTGCAGCCTCCCCGGAGTCGTCGAAGATGTCACCGACATCGTGCTCAACCTGAAGAAGGTTTGTTTTTCCCACAGCGAGCATAAGGAAAGCCGCCTGCTCACCATCAACGTGGACCGCGACGGAGTCGTCACCGCCGCTGATATTAAAGAGGACCAGCACTACAGCATCATCAATAAGGATCTGGTCATCTGCCACCTCGACCGCAAAGTGAAGTTTGAAGTCGAAATGGAAGTCCGTGTCGGACGCGGTTTTTCCAGCGGCGATGAAAACAAGCGCCCGGACATGCCCATCGGCGTCATCCCCATTGACAGCATTTTCTCCCCTGTGACCCGCGTCCGCTACGGAGTCAGCAACACCCGTGTCGGTCAAAAGACTGACTATGATAAGCTGGAGATTGAAATCTGGACCGACGGACGCAAGTCGCCGCACGACGCCCTCACGCAGGCCAGCGCCATTCTCCGCAAGCACCTCGACGTCTTCGTCAACTACGACGACAGCCAGGTCGAGTTCGAAGCCGCGC
>JANOZA010000622.1:0-3430 GCA_031429155.1 Verrucomicrobiota bacterium
GGCGCAAGTCGAACGATCTCGAGGACGAGGGACGAGAACGACGACGAGGACGATCCCGTAACGGAAGTTAATCCCGGTTCCACACCGGCCCCCGGTTCGGGTGCTATTCATGGCGAACCCCTTCCGGGGTTCCTCTCCGGAAGGGGCTTAAACATTCACAGTATTTGCGAAGACACCGCCTAGTTCCCATGTGAGCGCGTTGATTCAAGCTCCGGACCGGGTGATTCCACGGCACAACGTTACCGTTCCCTGTGAAACAGGTTTCCCTCAATGATTCCAGACAGATGCTCCCCGGGGGCGGAGGAGGTTATTGCCAGTCGCCGACGACTCTGACGCGGAAGTACTTCCGGGGGTCTGCGGGTTTGGGGAACTGGCGGGTGGTCTGGGGATTCGTGGCGTGGGCGGGGAAAGTGGTGCCGGTGTCCTGCCACGCGTCGAGGGTGGTGGACTGCTGGAGCATGTAGTTCTTTCCAGGGACGGAGTTGAAGTTGATCTCGAGCTGCCCGGCCGTGGGGCGGGTGAGGGTGTTGCTGCGCAGTCTGCTGGAGAAGAGCTTGGGATTGGTGCCGGCGAGGAATTCCTGGCGGTTGGTGGAGGCGTCGCCGTCGGCGTCGTCGCCGGCGTTCGCCACCGTGGCATCTATACCGTTGGCGCGCTCCCAGGTGTCGGACATGTCGTCGCCGTCGAGGTCGTCATTGAGGACGATGACTTCCACTTTGGCACCGATGACGGACTCGGCGGAGAGTTCCATGTCGAAGCTGATGTCGCTGCTGGTGCCGTCGGACTGGTGGATTTCGGCGGAGAGGATGTTCTCGCCCTCGCGCAGGGCGGAGGCGGGGATGTCGAAGACTTCCAGCGCAGTGGCCTCATTGGCGACGGAGCCGTTGGCTGGGGTGAGGTGGGTGAATGGCGCTGTGAGGTTGTCGAGCGTGATGCGGGTGCCATTGAGGAAGATGGCGACGCCGTCGTCGCGGATGACGCGGACCTTGAGGCGACTGAGCAGTGGCGCGGAGCCGGTCCAGGTGAATTTGTGGCGGAAGTAGGTGGTAATATAACGGGTAGTGGAGCCGGCGGTGGGACTGCCGGCGGTGGCGTCATCTTCCACGACGGTGATCTCGTCGCCATCGCCATAGCCGAACTGTCCTGCGCCGCTGAGCCATGCGGCGTCGTCGAATGCGGCATTCCTCCAATCGGCGGCGGTGATGGTCGCGTCCTGCGGGGCGGCGGTACCGTTGTCCAGATACTTCCATGTGGCGCCCATGGGGACGATGATGGACTCGGTGGTGATGGGCTGGTCGTTGAAGGTGTGAGTATAGACGAAGGTGTCAGTGGCCGACGCGCCGGAGGCGGGGAAGCCGGGGTCCGGGAGATAGGTGAAGGAGCCGTCGGGGTTGAGGGAGACGCTGCCATTGGGCGGGGCGGTGTGGAGGCGGAGGTTGGTGGCGGGGCCGTCCACGTCAGTGTCATTGTCGGCTAGTCCGCCGATGCCGGTGGTGCGGTAGGCTTTGAGGTCGAAGCGGAGGTCGCTGCTGGTGGTGGTGCTTTGGTGAACCTCGGCGGCGATGACATTTTTGCCCTCGCGAAGGAGCGCGCGGGAGAAGTTGACGGCCTTGTAGCTGAGGCTGTCGCCTTCCGGAATGTTGGCCGCAGAGTAGGTGCCGTAAGCGACTTCACCGGTGGCAGGGAAGGGAGCGGGGGTGCCGGCGTAGGCGGTGCTGTCGCGGTAAATTTCCACGCCGTTGACATAGATGATGCAGGCGTCGTCGCGCTGGAACTCGACGCGCGGGGTGACGGTGTCGAAGGGTGTGGTGAGGGTGAACTCACGCCGGAAGTAGGCCGTGGGGTAGTTGGGATTCGCATCGGAGGCGGCGGCGGCCATGTTAGCGCGCGCGGGGATCGTGCTCGCGGCGGGGATGTCGGTGTCGTAGCCCAGCGGGCCGGCGGCGCCGCTCCACGCGGTGTCATTGAACTCCGCATTGCGCCATGTGGTGCCGAGGTCGGTGCCGGTTTTGTATTTCCAAACACTGGCGCCGCCGATGAGGACGTCAGTCGGCTGCGCGGTGCGGAGGCAGCGGAGGTCGAAACGGAGGTCGCTGCTGGTTTCGGTGGTCTGGTGGACCTCGGCGGAGATGACGTTCTTTCCATCGCGCAGCAGGGAGTGATTGATGACGACACTCTTATATACCGCGCCGTCTGTGTCCGGCGTCATGCCCACCGCGCAGTAGGTGGAGTAGGGGATTTCACCCGTGGCCGCGAAGGGAGCCGTGCCGCCAGCCGTGTAGGGCGTGCTGTCGCGGTAAACTTCCGTGCCGTTCACATAAATGATGCAGGCATCATCGCGCTGAAACTCGACCCGCGCATCCACCGAGGCCGAGGCGGTGGTGAGGTTGAACTCCTTGCGGAAGTAGGTGGTGGGGTAGTTGGGATTGGTGGAGGAGGCGACGGCAGCCATGTTCGCACGGGCCTGGATGGTGCCTGTGGGCAGAATGTCCGGATCTCCATAGCCGATGACGCCGGTGGCGGTGGACCACGCGGTGTCCACAAAATCTGTGGCCCGCCAGGTGGTGCCGAGACTGGCACCGGATCTGTATTTCCAAACGCTGTTGGCGGCGATGAGCGTCTCGCTCACCGGCGCGCTGCCCGTGGCGGGCACGGAAATGGCGTGGTTTTGCCGGGTGTAATAACGGTCGGCGACGGCGGTGGGCGCGTCGTCAATGCTCGCGACATCAATCGTCACCGTGGCCGGCGGGGACTTCGCTCCCTCCGGCGGCGCCGGAGCCGTGGCGCGAACTGTGCCCGTGACATGCACCGTGGCTGTGTATTGCGGATCCACGATGGTTTGCGTGATGTCAATGGGTACCGCGACGGTAATGGTGCCGCCGCTTTGCGTGACACTGCCATTCATGATGTCGTAGGCCGTGTTGGTGGAGTTGAGATCCGCAGTCGGCGGGACGTCAATCAATCCGGCAAGCCCGGTGCCGCTGAGGGCGATCGTGCCCGTGGCATCAATGAAATTCCCCGGCTGGCTGAACACACCAGCGGGCCCGGCCGACACTGCCGGCCCGGCCTGATCCTCGCGCATGGTGATTCTGAGTCCGTCCGCCGCGATGTCCGCTCTCAAGCGGGCAGTGCAGCCGAAGAGGATATACTGCACGCACATGTTCAGCGACACCGGCTGGGCGAGTGCGATGTCCAAAGTCCGCACCTGGACACTGCCGAAGGGCGCCTGTACCGGAGTGAGCAGCGCGGTGATGTTACCCTTGGCCTGCGCGGTGGTCGTCTGATTGTCGGTCGTGCCCCCCACGAAGCTCGTGGACGTCCGCACATTCACTGTCAGCACCGAGTTTGGCTGATCTACCGTGAAGGTGATCGGTCCCTGGCTCTCCACGGCCTGATACTGAAAGGTGTCCTGCCCGAAATAGTTCGCCAC
>JANOZA010000623.1:0-7063 GCA_031429155.1 Verrucomicrobiota bacterium
GAGGTTGAGGTTGGTGGTTTCCGGGTTCCACGGCACCAGCGTCGGGCCGGCGCAGCAGAAAAGTACGATGAGAAGCACCACGATGCCGCTGAACACAGCCGGGCGATTGCGACGGAGGCGCGCGAAGGAATCATCCCAGAGCGAGCGTCCGCGCACGGTTTCTTCGGCGATGGTAGAGGTGGCGATCATGTGAGCCGGAGTTTCGGGTTCATCCACGCCACGAGGATGTCGGCGAGGAAATTCATGATGACGAGCAGCCCGGCGTAGAGCGTGGCCGTGGCGAGGATGAGCGTGTAGTCACGGTTGAAGACGGCGCTGATGAAGTGCTGCCCGAGGCCGGGGAGATTGAAGACTTTCTCAATGACGAACGATCCTGTGGTGATGCCGGCGATGGCCGGTCCGAGGAATGAGGCCACCGGCAGCAAGCCGCCGCGCAGCGTGTGGCAGAGCACGATCCGCCAGCCGGGCACGCCTTTGGCATGAGCCGTGCGAATGTAGTCCTGGTTGAGCACTTCCAGCATTCCGGCCCTCGTGAGACGGGCGATGTAGGCGGCGTAGGCGAGGCCCATCGTCACCGAAGGCAGCACCCAGTCCGTGGATTCAAACCACCCCGCCACGTTGAACAGTCTCCATTTCAATCCGAAGACCGCCAGCAGGCAGGGTCCGAGGACAAAAGTGGGCAGGCAGATGCCGATCATGGCCAGGGACATGGGCGTGAAGTCCAGCCACGTGTTCCTCCGCACGGCGGCGAGGATGCCGGCGGGAAGTCCCACTGCCAGCGCGATGATCAGCGCTCCGAGGCCGATGGTGAGGGAGACGGGAAAGGAATCGCGGATGATCTTGGTGTTCCACATGCCCTGGTTCTTCATGGAGAGCCCAAAGTCTCCCTGCGCGTAGGAAGTGAGGGCGCGCACGTATTGCACCGGCAGTGGCTTATCGAGTGCGTACTGCTTCCGCAGCGTTTCCTTCACATCGGGATTCATGGACTTCTCGCTGACGAAAGGATCCCCCGGGGCCATGCGCACCATGAAGAACGTCAGGGTGAACACCGCGAAGAGCACGGCCACGGCCTGGAGAAAGCGACTGGCGATAATGGAAAGCATGAGTCAGGAGCCGGGCGGGCGGAGGTCCATGCTGCACGGCGGCGGCGGGAAGGTGAGATCGAAAAAGCGATAGAAGCGGTCATCCAGCATCCGGGGCTGCCAGCCGATCACCGAAGGATGCACCAGTCGCGTGCGGGTGTAATAATAGACGGGAATAACGGCAGCCTCGGCAAGAAGGAGCGTCTCGGCCTTGCGAAGCAGCTCAATGCGCTGCGCCGCATCGGAACTCTGGCCGGCATCGGCCACCAGTTTATCGAATGTCTTGTTGCTCCAGCCGGTATTATTGTTGCCCCCATCGGTGAGCCACATGTCAATGAAGGTCGCGGCATCATAATAGTCTGCGTTCCAGCCGGCGATCGTGAAGTCGTAGTCCATGGACTGCTGCGAGGAGAGGTAGGAATTGTAATCCTGAGTCTTGATCTCCATCGTGATGCCGAGGTTCTTCTTCCAAATGTTTTGCACCGCCTCCTGCACCTGCTTCTCAGCCTCCGAGTCGGCCATGAGAAGTTCTATTTTGGGAAAGCCTTTGCCGCCAGGGTAACCGGCGTCCGCCAGCAGGCGGCGGGCTTCCTCCACGTTATAGGAAAAGCCCGGCACGGGTTCATAACCCTCCAGCGGCGGCACCACTCCTGATGCTGGTTTTTGGTTCGCACGGAGCACGTTGTCCACGATGCCTTTGCGGTCGAGGGCGAGACCGAGGGCGCGGCGGACGCGCACATCATCGAACGGCTTGCGCGTAATATTCAGCCGGTAAAAGCGCACGGCGAGGTTGTCGTCGTTGCGGATCACGTCCGGGTGGTCCCTGAGGTAGCCGGGCGTTTTGGAGAGCGGCACATTGTAGGTGATGTGCAGTTGCCCGGTGCGGAAGAGCCGGTCTTCCGTGAGGTCGCTGTCTATGGAATAAAAGCGCACGCCGTCGAGCTTCACATTGGCTGCGTCCCAGTAGTGCTCGTTGCGCGTCGCCTCAAGGTAGCGGCGGAAAAGATAGGTCGTTAGCCGGAAGGGGCCGTTGCTCACCATCTTGTCGTCGTTGGTCCAGGGATTGAGCGCATCCACGGGGCTGCCGTACTTTTCGATGCAGTGCCGCGGGACGGGATACCACGATGTATGGCAGAGGATCTGCGGAAAGTGCGGCGTCGGGCCTGTGAGCGTGAGTTCCAGCGTGTGGGCATCAATCGCCCGCGCGCCGAGCTGTTCCGGCGGCAGGTTTTTGTCATACACTTCGCGGCCGTTCTTCAGGAGGTAGAGAAAGCCGGAATACTCGGCGGCGAGTTCCGGTCGCAGCATCCGCCGGTAGGACCAGACGAAATCCTCTGCCGTGAGCGGCACGCCATCGGACCACTTGGCGTTCTTCCGCAGGTGAAAGGTCCACACGTCGGCCTTGTCATTGGGTTCCCAGCGTTCGGCGACGCCTGGCGCGGCGATGCGCTCGTTGTCGCGGCCTTCTCCCACCAGCCCCTCGAAGAGAGTGATCATGATATTGCTCTCCACCACGCTGTTGCAGCGGTGCAGGTCGAGCCACCGCGGATCGTCCTTGTTATTCACGAGGATAATTTTCCGCCGTGCGCCCTCGGTGGCGTTGATGGAGTCGCCGGAGCACGCCGCGAGGAGCAGCGCGAAGCAGGTGACGGCGAGGGAGTGGAGCAGGCGCATGGAGAAGGGGCGGTTTCCTATGTCAGCCCGGCCCGGATGGGAAAGCGGAAATGGCGAATTATGCTTCGCCCTCTGGTCCGACGCGGACGACGAGCGGGGCGCCGGTGAAGTAACGGGCGCAGGTGTCGCGCACTTCTGCAAAGGAGATGCTGCGCACACGGTCGAGCACGGTGGTGCTGTGATGGAACCCGAGGCCGTAGAGTTCATCCAGGGCGGTGATCTGCGCGAGGCCGGCGTTTTGCTGCTGCTGCATGGCTTGCTTGCCGATCCAGGTTTTGCGGGCGCGTTCGATTTCCGCTTCTGTGAGGCCTTCGCTGGCGAGAAGGTGGATTTCCTTCAGCAGCTCGGCCTGCGCGAAGTCGAGCTTCTCCGGTGCCGTGCTCAGGTAGAAGGCGAAAAGGCCGGGGCACATGCCGAGGATCTGTGTGGCACCGACGCTGTAGGCGAGGCCGTGCTTTTCACGGATGGCTTCAAAGAACCGGCTCGCCATGTCGGAGCAGGCTTCGTCAATGAGGTCGAGGATCACGCGGTCGGGATGAGTCAGCGGCACGGTGGGGAAGGCGGCGACGAGAAAGGCCTGCTTCTTGTCCTTCGGGACGTGAATCGTGTGTCCGGCGTGCGGGGGAGGGGAGGGCAGGGTATCGCCCACCTGGCGCGGGCCGGACGGCATGTCGGCGAAGGCCTCGCCGATGAGGTCGCGGATCTCGGCAAACTTCACGTCGCCGAAAACGGAGAGCACGGCATTGCCGGCGACGACGCGGCCGGCGTGGAAGGCGGTGAGTTGATCGCGTGTCAGGGAGGCCAGGGATTCCGGCGTGCCCTCGCGATTGAGCGCAAACGGATGCTCGCCAAACGCCGCGCGTCGCAGCTCACGGAAAGCGATGAATGACGGGTGATCCTGCTGTTGTTTGAGCGCGGCGATCTGGCGCTCGAGTTCGCGCGCGACTTCCTCGGCCGGGAATGACGGGCGCAGCAGCACATCCGCCCACAGCGCGATGCCCGTGCGCAGGTCCGGCTGGAGCACATTCACTGATAGCGAGAAGCTGCTGCCGCCGCTGTCGGCACCGATGCTTCCTCCGCCTTCCTCGATGAGGTCCGCGATGGCGTCAGCGCTGCGGCTCTGCGTTCCCTTGATAAGCGTGCGCGCCATGAGGCGTCCGAGGCCGCTGTCCGCCGCCGTCTCGGCGAGTACTCCGCCGCGGAGCGAGGCATGGAGCGAGACCAGCGGCAGCCGCGCGTCCTCGCGGACGAGCAGCGTTAGGCCATTAGGGAAAACATGGCGCTGGATTTCCTCCGGTCGCGTCACGCAGACGGTCGCGCCGCCCTCCGCTGCGGTGCCTGGCGGATTGATGGAGGTGCTGCTGAGCGTGGCTTCGCGCAGATAGAGTTGCGCCACGCGCTGCACGTCCTGCGGCGTCACTCGGGCGGCGGCGGCGAGGTAGTCGCGGGTGTAATTGAGATTCCCCGTCGTGTGCCAGTTGCTGCCGAGGTCCGACGCGATGCCTCGCATGGAAGTCAGGCCCTGAAGCTGATCCGAGAGGAACATCCGGCCCGCCCGCTGCACTTCCTGGTCGGATACGCCGCGCTCTTGAATGGCGGCGACCTGCTCCAGCATCGCCTTCTCGGCGGTGATGCGTTTGTCAGGATCGCACTCGGCGCTCACATAGAAGATGCCGCCCTGCACCGGGGTGTAGGCACCGGCGCCGATGCTGTGGACCAGCGCCTTCCGCTCGCGCACCTCGCGCCAGAGCCGCGACGTTCTGCCGTGGCCCATGAGCGTACCGAGGACTTCGAGCGCCGGCGTGTCTTCGTGGAGCAGGCCGGGGATGCGCCAGGCGAGTTCCAGCTTCGTCATTTCTGTGGCGAAGGATTCATGGGCATCGCGCCGCGCCGTCTGGGCAGGCTCTTCCGGCAGATAAACCGGCGGCGTGCTGCGCGAGATCCACGCGCCGAAATGCTCTTCCACTTTCCCGCGCACCGCGGCCGCATCGAAGTCGCCCACGATTACGAGGAACGACCGGTCGGGCACGTAGCGGGCCTGCCAATAGCCAAACGCCGCGTCGCGTTCCACCGTGTTGAATAACTCAATGCGCCCGATGACCGGCTCGCGGAACGGATGCTCGCGATAGACCGTGTTGAACATGAGCTGGCCCGCCGCGCGGCCCGGATCGTCCTTTCCCATATCAATCTCGCGCCGGATCACGTCCTTCTCCTTCTCAAACTCCTCATGCGGAAACCTCGCCGCCGTCGTTAGGTCCGCCAACACGCCCAGCGCGACATCCAGTCCCTCGCGCAGGGTATCTATCCAGTACACCGTGCGGTCGAATGACGTGTAGGCATTCAGATAGCCGCCGGTCTCCTGCACCGCGTGCGCCAGTTGGCCCGGCCCGCGGGTGCCCGCGCCCTGGAAAACCATGTGCTCGCACAGGTGCGACACCCCGCTGCCCAGCAACTCCGCCTCAAGGATGCTCCCCGTTTTCACCCACGCCTGCACACTGATGAGCGGGGCGCTGCGGTCCTCCTTCAGGATCACCTCCAGCCCATTCTCCAGGCGGATGATGTTGGCTCCGCTAGGCGGAAAGGAGATGGCGACAGGAGGATGGGAAACAGACATGGGGAAATGAAAAATGTAGAATGCAGAATGAGAAAGGAGGCGTGTCCTCGCAGAAGGACTCTGGACAGGCAAGGCGGGTTCTTCCCCGGCGGAACTCGTCGCGGGGAGATTTTCCAGGAAAGTTCCGCTCTGGCGCGTAAAATTCGTCTGCCGCAACGTAGAACTGCTGCCTCCGCTCTGTTCCCCATTCTGTATTCTGCATTTTTCATTCTGTATTTCCCTCATGCCCGCCCACCACCAGCCGGATTTTCGGCACCTCTTTTCCACCCGCCGCGACTTTCTCACCCGCTGCGGCATGGGACTGGGCGCGCTGGCGATGCAAACGCTGACCGGAGAGAGTCTCCACGCCGCGCCGAATCCCATGCTGAGCAAGCCGCCGCAGTTCACGGGCAAGGCGAAGCACGTCATCCACATCTTCGCCAATGGCGGGCCGTCGCAGGTGGACACGTTCGACCCCAAGCCGGAGCTGGATAAGTACGACAAGAAGCCCATGCCCGGCGAATACCTCAGCACCGAACGCAAGACCGGCGCGCTGATGAAGTCGCCTTACAAGTTTAAGAAGTACGGCCAGTGCGGGCTCGAAGTCAGTGAGATCTTCGACAACGTCGGCCAGTGCGCGGATGACCTCTGCGTCATCCGTTCCATGCATGCCGACGTGCCTAACCACGAGCCGTCGCTCCTGCTCATGAACTGCGGCGAGGCGCGCCTCATTCGCCCCAGCATGGGATCGTGGATCAACTACGGGCTCGGCACGCTGAACCAAAACCTGCCAGGATTTATCAGCATGTGCCCCGGCGGCTATCCTATTCAGGAAAGCCAGAACTGGCAGGCCGGATTCCTGCCCGGCGTCTTTCAGGGGACGTATATAGACACTCAGCACCGCGAACTCGACAAGCTCATCGAGAACATCCGCAACAAAGGCCTCCCGCTCCGCGAGCAGCGGCAGCAGCTCGACCTGCTCCAGGAGATGAACCGCAAGCACGAGGAGCGCCGTGCCGGTGACGCGCAGCTCGAAGCCCGCGTCCAGTCATTCGAACTGGCCTATCGCATGCAAATGGACGCCACCGATGCCTTCGACATTTCCCGCGAGCCCCAGCACATCCGCGACATGTATGGCGACGGCGTCCACGGGCGGCAGACGCTCATCGCCCGGCGGCTCGTCGAGCGCGGCGTGCGCTTCGTTCAGCTCTGGCATGGCGAAGGCCAGCCGTGGGACAACCATGACGACATCGAAGTCAATCACCGCCGCCTCGCCGGACAGTGCGACCAGGCCATCGGCGCGCTGCTGAAGGATCTCAAACAGCGCGGCATGATGGACGACGTGCTCGTCATCTGGGGCGGGGAATTCGGACGCACGCCCGTGGTCGAGCTGCCCCAGGCCGGGTCCAATGCTGGCAAGATCAACGGTCGCGACCATAACCACTACGGCTTCACCATGTGGCTCGCCGGCGGCGGCTGCAACGCCGGGACCACCTACGGCGCCACCGACGACTTCGGATTCAAAGCCGTGAAGGACCCCGTCCACATCCACGACCTCCACGCGACACTCATGAAGCTCCTCGGGTTCGACCACGAGAAGCTCACCTACCGCTACGCCGGCCGCGATTTCCGCCTGACCGACGTCCACGGCAAGGTCGTGAATGAATTGATCGCCTGAGGCCTGCGAGGCCCGGATTCCGCCCGCCGCCGCCGG
>JANOZA010000624.1:0-4212 GCA_031429155.1 Verrucomicrobiota bacterium
TCCGCTGCGCTGCACCCCCGGCTACCATCTGTCGGCCCTCCGGGCCGGGCGATGAGGCCGGTGCGATGAGGCCGGTGCGATGAGGCCGGTGCGATAGGCAGGGCGTTGAGGCAGGGCGTTGCGGAACCACAGGCCACACCAATAATTCAATCAAGCCAGGAGCCGGCTTGCAGGGTGCGGCTGGACTGGACGGGGCTAACTCGGCTGCCGCTTCATGAACTCTTCGGCCAGCGCCTTATAGGCTAGTGCGGCTTTGCCGTGGGGATCGTATTCGATGAGGGGTTTCTCAAAGCTTTGACTCTCGGCGACGGAGATGCTGCGGGGGATGACGGTGTCATAGACGATGCCTTCGAAGGCTTTGCGGACTTCGTCCATGACGGCGCGGGCGTGGCTGGTGCGTCCGTCAAACATGGTCATGAGGATGCCTTCGAGCTTGAGGGAGGTGTTGATGCCGTTGGCTTTGATGTGCTCGTGGATGTCCACGATGCGGGCGAGGCCTTCGAGGCCGAAGTATTCGCACTGGAGGGGGATGAGGAGGCCGTCCGCGGCGGAGAGGGCGGAGGTCATGAGGATGCCGAGGGAGGGCGGGCAGTCGATTATAAGGTAGTCGAAGCGGTGCTCGGCTTTGAGGGGGAGGAGGACTTCGCGGAGGCGGACGAGGTGATTGTCGGAGCGGACGAGGTCCACTTCCGCGCCCGCGAGTTCGGTCTGGGCGGGGATCATCCACAGGCCGGGGAAGCGGGTGGCCTGGATTTTCCCGGAGAGGGTGTCTTCGCCGATGAGGACGCGGTAGAGGCTTTGGCCTTCGCCGCAGGAGACGCCGAGGGCGCTGGAGGCATTCCCCTGGGGATCGAAGTCGAGCAGCAGCACGCGCACACCGCGTGCGGCGAGGCACGCGGCGAGGTTGACGGAGGTCGTCGTCTTTCCGACGCCGCCTTTTTGATTGGCTACTGCGATGATTTTCATACTGCCGGGTGGGGCGCGCCACATCACACGCCGGACTTTGGAATGCGAGCGGCTTTTTCCCGATGGGGGACTGCTTGTCGCTATTTCACGCCGCAGCGCATGGGCTTCACGGGGGTGCCGTCGCTCCATTGGCCCATGCTGAGGGAGCGGGGGCTCTTGCCGAGGGTGTCGGCGGTGAGCTGGCCGGTGAAGGCGGCTTCGCAGAGGGCGTCGAAGAGCCGCCACATGGCGAAGTCCTGGGCGTTGGGGGGATCGAAGGTCTCGACGATGGAGGCGGCGCTGAGTCTCTCGCGGCGCCACTGCCGGCCTTCGGGGGTGGCGAGGAAGGTGCGGGCGGGGGTGAAGTTCCCGGTGGCCGCGGCGAGCATCAGGGCGAGGTCGGGTTCCTTCAGTGGCCCGGTGGCGATGGCGGCATCGGGGGCGTCGGCGGGGACGCTGCACGGTGCGAGGTGGCTGCCGGTGAGCGCGGGCTGGCCGTGGGTGTCGGTGGTCAGGATGATGAGGTTTTTCCGCTCCGCGGGAATGGAGGTGCTCTCAGTGAAGATGCGCCGGGCGTCGGTATCGCCGCAGACGCGGTCGCGTTCGCCGGTGAGGCAAATGAGGAGGGCGTCGGCTGGGATTTTGGAGAGGTCCGCGAGCTTCAGTCCGAATGGCTGTTTTCCGCGGGCGCTGCGGCCGGGCTGCACGCTCATGAGGGCGCGGGGAACGGGCAGGCCGTTTTCCACGGCGAGCGCGCCGAGATTCGCCGTGAGTAGTCCGCCCACACTGTGGCCGGCGATGGCGAACCTGGAGGTGTCGGGCTTCACGTGGCCGGGCTTGGCCAGTTCGACGAGAGCGGCCTTCACGGCGGTGAGGGTGTTGGGGGTGAACTGCTCCATCGGTGTGAGGGCGCTTTCCTGGTAGCGCACGTGGATGACGATATTGCCGCGGCGGGCGAGGTGGTTGATCCACGCGCCGTAGAGCCACGGGTCTATGGCCGTCCAGCCATGCAGGAAGACGATGACGGGAGCGGATTCCGGTGCGGGCTGGGCCGGCTCGAAGAGGTGATATTCCGTGCCGCCGCTGCCGTGCTTCGACTCGCGCACCGCGGCGTGTTTATAATCGCAGCCGCCGGGGCCGTCCTTCGTCTGCGGCGGCGGGGTTGGTTTTTCCGCTGCGCCCAGGAGACTGGCGGAGTTGAGGAAACAGAAAAGCAGAAGGAGTCGGTGCATGGCCGGCATTGTAGGCACGGCATCCGGATTGCAAACAAGAGAGGCGAACCACAGGCAGACCGGGCATTGCGCCGCCGGAATCGCTGGTTTATCGCGCACCATGCCCCCACAGACGACAGATGGATTCGACACCATCGAGGATGTCATCGCCGACATCCGCGACGGAAAACTCGTGATCGTGACCGATGACGAGGACCGTGAGAACGAAGGCGATCTCATCGCCGCGGCGGAGATGATCACGCCTGCGATGGTGAATTTTATGATCACTGAGGGACGCGGAATGATGTGCGCACCGGTGTCGGAGGAAATCGCGGCGCGCCTCAAGCTGGGGCCGATGGTGGCGCAGAACCGGGATGTCTTTCGCACCAACTATACCGTCACGGTGGATGCGGCGAAGGGAGTGGGTACCGGCGTCAGTGCGCAGGACCGGGCGACAACGATCCGCGTGCTGGCCGATCCCACAAGCAGCGCGGGCGATCTGGTGCAGCCGGGTCACGTGAATCCCCTCGTCGCGCGTCCCGGCGGCGTGCTGCGCCGGGCGGGGCACACGGAGGCGGCGGTGGATTTGGCGCGGATGGCGGGATTGCGTGAAGCCGGCGTGCTGATCGAAATCCTCAGCACGGATGGCAGCCCGATGCGGCTGCCGGAGTTGCTGCCGTTCGCCAAGAAGCACGGGCTGAAGATCACGAGCATCGCCGCGCTTATCGAATACCGCCGCCGCAGCGAGCGGCTCGTCTCGCGCGAGCAAGTGGTGCAGTTGCCCACGGACTGGGGCGATTTCCAGCTCTACCTATATAAGAGCATTCTCGACAGCGCAGAGCACCTCGCGCTGGTCATGGGCGATGTCGGCAATGGCGAACCGGTTTTGGTGCGGGTTCACAGCGAATGCCTCACCGGCGATGTCTTCGGCAGCCAGCGCTGTGACTGCGGCTGGCAGCTCGACAGCGCCATGCAGCGGATCGCCGAGGAGGGCAGGGGAGTGTTGCTTTATATGAAACAGGAAGGCCGGGGCATCGGGCTCACGGCGAAAATTCACGCCTACAAACTCCAGGAGCAGGGCCTCGATACCGTGGAGGCGAATATCAAGCTGGGCTTTCCCATGGACCTGCGGGACTACGGCATCGGCGCGCAAATGCTCCACGATCTCGGCGTGCGAAAGCTCCGCCTTATGACGAACAACCCGCGCAAGATCGTGGGCCTCGAAGGTCACAGCCTGGAAATCGTCGAGCAGGTGCCGATCAAGCCATCGCCGAATCCGCACAATTCGCGTTATCTTGATACCAAGCGCGAGAAGATGGGACACAGTCTGTAATTCACCCTACCCCAAACCATGAAAACTCAACTCACCGCCATCTTCGCCATGTCCGTCCTCCCGCTTTCCGCTCAGGAGACAAAACCCGCCGCACCTCCCGCTGCGGAAGCTGCTAAAACCACTGTGAAACACGCTGACGCCGCCGCCGCCAAAAAGCTCATAGATGACGCGGCCACCAAGAAAGACGGCAAGCTCGTGGTCCTCGACGTCCGCACGCCGGATGAATACAAAGAGGGCCACATCGCCGGTGCCGTGAATGTCGATTTCCTTGGCAAGGACTTTGCCGATCAACTGGCAAAGCTGGACAAAGAGAAAACCTATGTGGTCCACTGCCGCAGCGGAGGACGCAGCACGAAGAGTCTGGAGACGTTTCAGAAGCTCGGCTTTAAATCCATCGTCCATCTGGACAACGGATTCGGAAGCTGGCAAAAGGCCGGGCTGCCGGTGGAGAAGTAATCACCGCGCCCGCTCCGCCAACTCTGCCGCCGACCACTCATGGAGCCCTCGCCATTCCAAATCCCGCCGGACACCCTCTGGAAGATCGCCTGCTTTGCCTTCGCCTTTGGTTGTTGCGTGGGCTCCTACTTAAACGTCGTCATCTACCGGCTGCCGCTGGGGATGAGCACGAGCAATCCGCGGCGCTCTTTTTGCCCGCTGTGCAAGTATCAGATCCCGATGTGGCTCAACATCCCGATCATTTCGTGGCTGATGCTGCGCGGAAAA
>JANOZA010000625.1:0-46492 GCA_031429155.1 Verrucomicrobiota bacterium
CCGTGCAGAGGGTGAGGTCAAGTGTCTGCAAACCCGCGGGCAGGTGGTCCACGGCAGTGAGGCCCTCGCAGCTCTCGAGGTTAAGTTTCTGCAAGCCTTTAGGCAGACGATCCACGGTGGTGAGGCCAGTGCAGTAGCTGAGGTTTATTTCCTGCAAGCCCCCGGGCAGGTGCTCCACGGCGGTGAGGCCCTTGCAGAAGGAGAGGTCAAGTGTCTGCAAACCCGCGGGCAGGTGGTCCACGGCGGTGAGGTCCGGGGAGCCGAAGAGGGTAAGATACCTCAAGCCCTTGGGCAGGTGCTCTACGGCGGTGAAGCCCGTGCAGAAGGAGAGCTCAAGTGTCTGCAAGTCCTCGGGCAGGTGCTCCAGGGCGGTGAGTCTCGTGCAGGTGTTGAGGCGAAGGCTGCGAGGATTTACATACCGCAGCAAAAGAGAGACATCGTCGGGATCATGGATGACTTTTCCGCCGTCTGTTGGCCTCAATAAGGCTCGAGTGTCCGGGTACCAAAGCCAGCCGGACTCTTTCAGCCGGGCGAGGGCGCGCTTTTCCTGGACAATGGGATAGAGAAAGTATGCCGTCACCGCGAGGACGGCGGCGATGAGGGCGATCCAGGCGCGGCGAGGAGGGGAAGTGTTATTCTTTTTCATGCGCAGGAGGCCGGGCCGGTGAGAAAGGGCCGGGAGTGCGGGGGATATAGCAAAAGTGCGGCGGGTGGTAAAGAAATGATTTGGGTGGCGGGGGGCGTGGCGGGGAGGAGGAATTTCGGGTTTGCGGGAGGCGGTGGTTGTGTTCCTGGTGGGGCGGGGAGGATGAAGGCGAAGGGGCGGCGCACGGGGCGTTGCTTTGTGGCTTTCGGCTCCCGATGCTTTTTTGCCATGTCGAGTCACTGCCAGTTCTATCATCATCGCGCGCCATTCACCACGCGGGGCGGGGAGGTGCTGCCGGAGTTCACGCTGGCGTATGAAACCTACGGAAGGATGAGGGCGGATGGCTCGAATGTGGTGCTGCTGTTTCATGCGCTGAGCGGAAGTCAGCACGCGGCGGGGAGTTGTGAGGCGGTGGAGGGGACGGAGGGGCGGTGGACGGAGGATTGTCAGGCCGGGTGGTGGAGTGACTTCATCGGGCCGGGCCGGGCGCTGGATACGAACAAGTGGTTTGTGGTGTGTGCGAACTTTCTGGGCGGTTGTTATGGGACGACGGGGCCGGCGTCGGTGAATCCGGTGACGGGGGCGCGCTATGGCTCGTCTTTTCCCCACGTGAGCATCCGCGATGTGGTGGAAAGTCAGCGTCTGCTGCTGGAGCATCTGGGCATTGTGAATATCCATGCCGTGGTGGGGGTGAGTACGGGCGGACTGATGGCGATCAATTTCGCCACGGTGTATCCTGACAGGGTGAAGGTGGTGATCCCCATCGCCACGGGCGGGCGGACGACGGTGCTGAACCGGCTGATTATCTTTGAGCAAATCCTCGCGATCGAGAACGATCCGAACTTTAACGGCGGGGACTACTATGACGGCCCGCCACCGACGTATGGTCTGGCGCTGGCGCGGATGATTTCGCACAAGTCATTCGTTCACCTTGATGAGATCGAGAAGCGGGCGCGCGGGGACGTGAAGCAGCCGGAGGAGGGCCTGCGCTGGTACCGCCTGCGGGACAGCATCGAGAGCTACATGCTGCACCAGGGGACGAAGTTTGTGAAGCGGTTCGACGCCAATACCTATCTGCGCATCTGTGAGATGTGGAGCGCTTTCGACCCGGTGAAGGAGGCTGATGCCGCAGACTGGTCCGCGCTATTATCCCCCTGCAAGGCCGCCGGGCAGCGCTGGCTGATCTTTAGTATAGACAGCGACTTTTGTTTTTACCCTGAAGAGCAGGCAGCGCTCGTGTCTCACCTGCGCGACGGCGACGTGGACGTGATGCACATCACCGTGCATTCGCTCAAGGGGCACGATTCCTTTTTGCTGGAGCCGCTGCTCTACACGCCGCACCTCGTCTATGCCCTGGATGCCGCACAGCCGCGCCATGAGGAGCGCGCGGACCCGGGGATTTGAGGGCCGGTTGCGAGGGGCGAAGTTATGGGAATTATCAGGCCGGCGGAAGCAAATGCACTTGCCGCCGACGGGCCTTCAACCTATGACGCGCCCCGCAGAAATCCGATTCGCTTCACTGGCCATTCATCCGGTAAATGCTATTCGGTCCCAGCAAATGTAAATAAATGTCCGCTTCCTGCGGATTCTCAGCTCCCTCAAATCGCTCCAAAATAGAACTCCATGAAAACAAACCCACTCAAACTCAGTCTTCTCGCCGCCCTCGCGGCCATGCCCCCGGTTTCGGTGCTGCATGCGGCCGTCAATATCAGTAATCCCGGAGTGCCCGATCCGTTTGCCGCCGTCCCGGCGGTAGCGGACTGGAGCACGCTAAACGTTGCCGGCACCGCTCCGGCAAACGCGGCTGCCCTCGACGCCGCGGTGAATGCGAATGCGAACGCCACCGCGACCGGTGTGAATGGCGCCCTCGCGACCGACGACACCCCCATACCTGCCGCCAACGGCGTGGCCCGCTGGAACAGTGCCGGAATGTTCCTGCAAACCCGTCCGACAGGAAATGCCTACACCCTGCTCATGGCGACCCTCGTCAATAGCACGGGCGGCGCCATTCCCACCGTGAAGCTTACCTATGACTACGCCAAGGCCACGAATACGGCATCGGAGGTGATCAAGGGCCACCGTGCTTATTACAGCACCACTGGCCTCGCCGGTTCGTGGACGCTGATTTCGAATTTGAGTGTGGACACCACGGGCACGATCGCCGCGCCGCAGACGATTTCCGCTCAGTTCCGTCCCGCGGCACCCCTCGCCGCCGGAGCCACAGTTTACGTGCTCTGGGCGGACCAGAATTCCAGCGGCACCGACGCCTCCTACCACATTGATAATTTCGCCGCTAATCCTGGCACTGACTGCACGGTCACCGGGAGCACGATCACCCCGGTGCGCCTGCCCGGTGTTGATCCGGCCGACCCGTCGGATGATTTCGTCACCTTTTCGACGACCATCACCGGCGCCGGCGCCGACCTCGGACCCGGGTGGACGATCGTGACCGGCCCGGACTCCGGGACCAACGGCAACTACGGCGACCCGAAGAGCTACAACGTCCCGATCGCTGATTTCACCGCCGGTCCCATCACGCTGAAATTCGCCGACCGGGCCAACGCCGACTGCACCTACGAGACGGTGGTCGCGGCTCCACCGTTCACCTACATCGTCAGCCCCACGAACAGCCCGGTCATCACGTTTGGTCCGGCGGCCGTCGGTGACGGAGCCTACACCCCGCCGGCCACGACCCTCGCAGAACCTGGATGGTCCGGCGGCACCACGGGTGCGGCCACCGTTTCCAACGTCCAGGTTCAGCCACTGCCGTCGACACAGACGCTGAAGTACTTCCATCTCACCAACGGTAACGTCTCGCTCACCACGAGTGCCGTTGATGTCAACGCGGTCAAAGGAGCGCTCCTCGAAGGCAGCATTGATTTCGCGTTCTACTCAACGAGCACCAGCGGCCTCGACAACCCCGCGGACGTGCTGAACAGCCGCCTCGAAGTCGCCCTCGACGGTGACTTCGCGAACACCGCCGCCGGCAACATCCTCACGGTCAATATTCAGGATGTGCCCGCCGGCTCGGCCACCGCCTTCGGTGCCGCCGTCGCAGTCGGGAATCCCTATATCAATCTCGCTGCGCCTCCCGCGGTCGCTCCGGCCGTTTCCTTCCCGTCCACGGACTTCACTTTCCACCCCCGCTCGGCCGGCATGCTGATCCCGTCCGACGCTGCCAACCCGCGCGCCCGGATCATCGTTCAGAGCATCGCCGGCATCACGGGTACGGAGCATCTCCTCGTGGACAACATTAAGTTCGCGGCGAACACGAACCCCTCGCTGAGCGCGGTCGCCGTGACCCCGGCCACATGGGCGAACGGCGGCACCGTCGAAACAGCGGATGACTTCTTCTCGGTCCCCGTGAACATCAGCGGATTCAATCTCGGCGCCAGCTCCGGATGGACGAGCAATTCGACCCCGGCCACAGGACTCTACGCCACCGCGAACCCCGTGACCTTCGGTCCCTTCCCGGGCCGCACTCCGGTTCCGATGCAATTGACCGACATCGGCAACCCGTTGATCCAATCCGGCTCGATCACGCTTTCGCCGCCCGCCGCCACGCTCACGGCAACACTCGTCGCCGGATCAATTGTCCGCCACGAGAACGGTGCCGGAGAAGGAGACGACACGGTGACCTGCGCCGTCAATATTGCCGGTGCCAACGCTGGCCCGTCGTTTACCGCGAACACGGTCTTCATCCCGACCACCGTCGCAGGAGCCGGTGCCTATCCGGCCGTCGGCACGCCGGTCACGCTGACGCTTAGTAACATCCCCAACGTCGCGACCACGGTCAACCTGATCATTGCCGACGCCAGTTATCCAGCCAATCCGGCACCGGTCACCGTCGCCATTGCAGTACCCGTCCCGACGACTGCCGGCACGATCCTCGTTGGCAAAAAGGACTTCGGCGCCGGATTGAGCGATGTGGTCGCGTCCGGAACACCGGACCCGCTGTGGGTTCCGTTTCCGTCCTCGACCGCCTTTGTCATGACGGCCGGAGTCGCCACCGACAGCATTGTCGAATCAGAAGTCATCAACCTCGTTTCGGTGGGTGATGTCGCCTTCAGCGGTAAGTTCATCGCCGCAGACATCAGCGTCGGCTCCAACTTCGAACCGACCGACCGTTTCAAAGCGGAACTCCTCATTGACGGCGGACTCGTCCCGGAAAACATCATCAATCTGATTGATGCCCTCGACGTGGGCAATGGTGCCAATTCCACCGCGACGGCCACTAACGGCTTAAACGGGCCGAAGAACGGCTTCCTTAACGGCTACGCCGGAACCGCCGGTCTCGACCTCGTCACCAACACCAACTACACGGTGGCTGAAGATGAGTACAACGCCAACAAAAACCGCGACGAGTTCAACACCGCAGGCGAGATCGCCGACATCATGCTCAACAACACGATCAACCTCTCGGCCACCGTGCCGGCGAATGCCAATTCGGTTCAATTGAGAATCACGGGTACCGGTGCTGCCGGCTCCGAAGCCTTCACTGTTAAGGATGCGCTCTTCACCGGCATCTCCAGCGGCGGCGATTCCGATGGTGATGGTGTGAGTGATGCCTATGAAGTCATCATGGGGACGAGCGCGAGCGACCCCAACGACGTCCTCCGGCTCACCCAAGCAGCCGGGAACCTGAACCAGTTTGGTTTCCCGACAATAGCTGGCCGCTTCTACCGCGTCTATAAATCCAGCAATAATCTCGTCTGGAATGATGCCAATCTGGGCACGTTCATTGGTGATGGGAACACTGCCAGCTTTACGATTACGCCGACTCTCGGTCGCGAGTTCTCCCGCCTCCATGTAATGACGACAGACGGCCCCTGGCCCTCAACGGTTCCAGCTCCGTAACCTGAGACCGACTGGTAAAACTCAAATCAGCGCCGGCTGCCCTCACGAGGGCAGCCGGTTTGCTTTACGGCGGCAAGGAATTTCAATGTTGGCCGAGGACCGTTCCCCGGTGCTTACCCATCCGGATTTTTTAATATTTACTTCCCAAACGGCAGCCTTGGAGACAACGATTGCGGTGAAGCCTGCCCACTCGCCGACCTGAAATGCATGGCCTCCGCAATCCAAGGGTCGTCGCCTTCACCGTTCATTGATCCGAAAATTCTACCAAGCCCTTTAATATCCAGCGAACACCCCACTGTTTTCGGCGTCTCTCTGGGCTATCAACGCTTATCCTTATTTCGCTCAAAAATCGAACTCCATGAAAACAAACCCACTCAAACTCAGTCTCCTCGCCGCTCTCGCGGCGATTCCCGGTCTCGTCTCCGCCGCCCCTATTCCGATCAATGGCACGGTGGTGCTCAGTCAGAACTTTGACTCGCTCCCCACCACCACCATTGCCTGGGTGAATGATTCCACCATCCCGGGCTGGTTTGTCCAAATCAACAATGGCACCCCCGCTGCCTTTACTGCCCAGGCCACCAATGGGGGTGGCGCGACTGCTCTCAACGGACTGCTCAACTGCGGAGCCACGGGAGCCGCCGAGCGCGCTCTCGGCTCCAAAGCCACCAGCACCGGCACCAATGCCAACATCGCCTATGCGGTGTCTTTCCACAACGCCAGCAACAAACCCGTCCAGCTCTCCAAAGTCAACTACACCGGTGAACTCTGGCGCACCAACAGCACGGCTGCCGGTGTCGCGGAAACCTTCACTGTATTCTACCAGGTTTCCCCCACCGCGATCACCGACATCATCTCCGGCCCCAATGCTGCTGTTGCTGCTGCAGGCACCAGTTTCACAACCCTTGGTGCCGGGGCCAACTGGACTTCGCCTAAGCTGCTGCCCGCCGCCACTGCCACGGATGGCAACGATGCCGCCAACCGCACCGCAGTCAGTTTCACCCCGGCCAGCTCGATCGTCGTTCAACCAAATCAGTTTCTGATGATCAAATGGACGGACTCCAACCTCGCCAACACCGATGGCTACCAAGCCATTGATGACGCGTCCTTTGAGTTCACAGAATTGAACGGCTCCGTGGTTATCGCGGCCTCCGCACGCACCCGCTCGGACAGCGGCACTCCCGCGGATAACGCCGACGACACCTTTGGCTTTACGGCGAACATTACCGGCACCGGCGACGCAAATGTCGCGTGGGGTACCACGGATGTGCAGCCGCCCGCCTCCAACGCTGCCGCCGGCCCTTATGCCACCCCCGTCGTCTGGAGCGGATTCCCCATCGCGCCGAAGACCGTCACTGTCGCGGACAGTGGCAACCCCGCCATCAATGCCAGTGTTACCGTTGACCCGCTCCGCATCATCGGCAGCAACAACCTCGTCGCCGCCGACACCCCGATCATTCAGGAGGACGCCCCCCTCACCCGCTGGACAATTGACGACAGCCTCCGCACTCTGACCCAGAACAACACGGGAACGCAGGCCGATCAGATCGTCAACTCTGCGATCGTTGATCTCTCCGCCGCCGGCTACGTCCAGTTCGTCGCGGAGCTTGATGCCATTGCTGGTACAGACACCGTTGCGAACAACACCGGCGGATTTGAACCCGTTGACCACTTCAGGCTCGATCTGATCATTGATGGAGGCGCCCCCTTCAGCGTCCTCGGCGCCGCAAACGATTTGAACGGGAACGGGACGCTTGAAGGTGCCCTCGCAGATGCCGGCACCGAACTCCCCGACGCCGGTGCAGCGCCGGTAGACACCCCCAAGGTGGTGAAGCCCTATGCCTTCAGCTACATCATCCTGGATACCGCCAACACCGTGCAGATCCGCATTACTGGCAGCAGCAATTCCGGCAATGAGACATACCTCGTCAAGAACGTGAAGCTTAATCCGCCGCCGCCAACCATCGTGGCCAGGATCGCCGGCCCCTCCGCTTTCGACAATAAGGGCACAGTAGATCCTCTGGACGACGAGTTCACCGGCGCGGTGAACGTTTTCGGCGTGAACCTCGTGGCTGGCAGCGACGCCTGGGACAGCAACTCAACTCCCGCCACCGGCCTCTATGCGACGCCGTTGAATAACTTTGGCCCCTACCTCGTATCCGGCGGCGCCAAACTGGTCAATTTCTTCGACCGGACCACTCCGGCGCTCACCGCCTCGGTCACCGTCCCGCTCCCTGCAGCCACCACGCTGACCGCTACCGCTCCGACGAATATCCTTCGTATCGAAAACGGCTCCGGAACCGCTGATGATACCGTCACCTTCGACGTCACCCTCACCGGCACCAACGGCGGCCCCAGTTGGACCGCCAGCGGCGCCACTCCCGGTGCCGGTGCCTTCGGCCCGGTGACATTCACCATCCCGGCCCCGCTGCCTGCCACTCCGGCCACCATCACCGTCGCCGATGTCAGCTACCCCACCGTGACGGCCGCTATCTCCGTGGCCATACCCACGCGCTATGTTATCGGCCAAAAGAATCTCGGCGCAGGGCTCCAGGACGTGCTCAGCGACATCACCACCGTGCCTGCTCCGCAGTGGGTCAACGATGCGCCCGCCCGCACCCTTACCATGACCGCAGGTATCGACACGGACAGCGTCGTCACCAGCGATGTCATCAACCTCTCCGGTGCGGGCATCGTTTACTTCACAGCCAACTTCAGCGCCGCCGAAATCAGTCCGAGCAGTAACTTCGAGACGACGGACCGCTTCAAAGCCGAACTGCTCATTGATGGGGGACTTGTTCCCGCCAACATCATCAATCTCGTTTCGTCCTACGATGCCGGTAACGGCGCTCCTGCTGTAGGTGCCGCCGGCGGCCCCAATGGCCCGGCGAACAGCTACATCAACGGCTACCAGGGCATCGCCGTCACTCCGGCCTCCATCCCAGACGACTACAATGCCAACCGCGACCGCGATGAGTTCAATCCCCTGATTGGCAACCCGCTCGCCCGCCTGCTCGCCGCTGCTAGTATCGGCATTGCCCCTAATCCTCCGAATAACTTCCCTCTCAGCTACCCCATCCCTGCTGGAGCCAACAGCGTGCAGTTGAAGATATACGGAGCCGGGGCCGCCAGCTCGGAGACCTTCATCGTCTCCAATGTTCTCTTCAGCACCGCCCCGCTGTCCAGCGACACCGACGGTGATGGCGTCAGCAACACCGACGAAGGCATCATGGGCACCGATCCAAACAACGCCGGCGACGTCCTCCGGCTCAGCCAAAACGCAGGGAACCCGAATCAACTCGACTTCCAAACCAAAGCCGGGCGCTTTTACCACGTCTATCAATCCGATGACACTGATGGCCAGGAAGGCACGCACCTGCAGGCCTGGAAGGATGCCGGTCTCGCCACCATCACCGGCGACGGCAACCCCGCCAGCTTCAGCATCACCGTCACCCCGGGCGAGCCCCGTCGCTTCTACACCCTGGCCGTGATGGCCACTAACGGCCCCAACAACGACGGGATCTGGCCCCCCACGCGCCCCTGATCAGGAGTCCGCGAATTAACAGCACAATCAGCGCCGGCTGCCCTCACAAGGGGCAGCCGGTTTGCTTTTGCGCTCACAGAAGACTTCAGTGCTGGCAGAGCCCCGCGCGGGGAGGCCTCATATCACTTTCCGGACGGCAGCACCCGGATCAGTACCGGCGGCGACGCCTGTCCTCCGTCTGCGGTCGCCCTCAGATGAAACAGCCTCGCACCCGGCTGCGCGATCTTTGATGCGGTGATAAAAAAGTCCCGTTCCGTTTGCCCCTCCACGATGAGCAGGCCGTTCAGCCCGATGTTATCCACGTAAAGCCCGTGAGGCAGATTCCGACCGCTGTCATCGCCGCCGAGTTCGATGCGACCGGTGAATGAATTCCTCACCGCCTTCACCTTCGCTGTGATCGTTTGCCCCGGGTGAATGCTGAACTCCAGCGGCTGGCCGGGCATTTCCTTCACAAACGAACGATCCGCCCCCGGTAATATCTCCACTGTCACCTGCGGTGCTCCGGCGAGCTGGATGTCACCAAGAGTTCCGAGGTCGTGCGTCACATCCTGGCCGCCGACTCTAGCCGTGGCGGTGATCTTCACCGCCTTGTCCGCGGCTTCATCAGGTGCCTTCGCATCCGCCGCCGCATAGATCGCTGCGATGGCTGACGGCTGCCCCGCTTGGATTTCCACCGGGCCACTCGAAGTAAAGCCGGGCGGCAGGTTCGCAATGTCCACGCGCACCGGGCCATCGAAGCCTTCAAATCGTTCCACGTTGAAGGGGATCTCCCGCCCGCTGCCGGGGCTGATCTTCGGCGCGGTGCCGCCGACGGTGAGTTTGAAGTCCGGTCGCTGCGCGCGCGCCGTGAGCGTGTAGGCAAAGTCCTTCTCCGCTCCGAATCCGCGCACGTCCGTGAGCCGCACCAGGTAGTCGCCGTCCGTGGGTGCCGTGAACAGCAGTTGCGAATCCTTGCCCATGCGCCGCGCGGTTTCGTCGTCATTCTCAAAATAGAGCCGGAACAACGGCAGTCCGTTCGGCGCCGGCTGCGCGCCCGCCGGCAGCGTCGTGACGACATAAGCCGGCGCGCCCAGCGCATGAACCAGCGCCGGCGTGCCGAAAAATGTGTGCCGGTTCCCCACGCCCGGATATACGCGAAAGCCCGAGTCCGGCCCGCGCGGATAATGCCAGAGCTTCACCACTTCGCCGTCGGCGTAGAGGTATTCGTTGAGTTCCATCTCTGCCCAGTTGTGCAGGCGGAAGTCGTCGGACGTGTCCGAGTCCTTGCCGCGAAATGTGAACCAGGAATCGCGCGTCGCCTGGAGCACCGCCTGCTCCACCGGCGCGCCGTCAGCGTGTAGAATCTCCAGGCGGGAGTCCAGTTTGGAAGATGAGCGCGCGGCGTTCACTTCCAGAGTCAGCGCCTCGCCGGCGCTCGCGTGGAAGCGGTAGAGGTCCACATCGCCGGGCGCGCTGACGGCGCCTTTTATCTCGACGGGCAGCGTCACCGGGTTGGCGGCGGCGGGCGTGTTGTTCGGCTCGGTTTCCGGGGAATGGGTCGTATGGGCCTCCTGGGTCGCATGGGGCACATGAGTCCCATCGGACCCATTTGGCCCATCATTCACCGACCGCTGCACCCTCACCGATCTGTGCCCCCCATCCATGCGCGCCACCAGGAAACCATCTCCCTGCGCCGACAGCACCGTCGCCACATCCGCCTGCTTTTCATACGCGTGCTCCATTTCCAGCGCCGGCACGCTCCACAGTTTCAGCGTTCGGTCTTCCGCCGCGGAGAGCAGATGCTTTCCATCCGCGCTCAGCGCCAGCGCCGTCACTCCCGCCTCATGCGCGAACCTTGAATGCACCGGAGGATTCAGCCCCGGCGCGTCTTTGGAAACGAAACGCCACAGGTGAATCCGCTTATCCTTCCCCGCCGCGATGAGGTGCTCGCCATCCAGCGTCCACAGCACCGACACCATCTCGCCCTGCGGCTGATTCAAAGTATCCAGCCGCACACCATCGCTCACGCGCCACAGCTTCACCGTCTCGTCTGCGCTCGCGGATGCCAGCACCTTGCCGCCCGGATGCCACGCCAGATCGAACACCGCGCCCTTGTGAACATCCATCGTCCGCAGCAGCGCACCGTCCGCGATCTTCCACAGCTTGATCACGCGATCATATCCCGTCGTCGCCAGCGTCGTGCCGTCCGGCGAAATATCCGCATCGTAGAGCACGTCCGCGTGCCCGCCAAACTCCCTGACAAGCGCGCCCGACGCCACGTCGCGCAACTGCGCCACGCCCGTCAGCCCCGCGATGCCGCCCGCGATAATGAATTGCGATCCATCCTTCGTGAATTGCACCGCATTCACCTTTCCCGGCAATCCCGTGATCGTCGCCATCACCGCATCGGCCGCTGTTTCACGAATTTCGATGACCCCTGTTCGCGCCAGCGCCAGCCACTTCCCGTCCGCTGAATAAGCCGCCGCCGTCACTGGCTTCTCCTGCGCCGTCGCCGCGATCTTCGGCACGGTGATCGTCTTCAAAATGGAAACATCCACCGCCGGCCCCGGCGCACCGGCCGCCACCCACTTCCGCAGCATCGCCTTCTCCGCCTCCGCCAACTGCGGCTCGTCCTTCGGCGGCATCTTCGGCTTCTCCTTCCCCTCGATGGAGCGGATCAAAAACGACCCGTCCGCATCCCCCGCCTTCACCGGCTCCGCATGATCCTCCCCGCCCATTCGCAACTGCGCGAACGTCTCCACCGACAGCTTTCCCTCCAGGTCCTTGTCGTTGTGGCACCCCGCGCAGTAGCTGCGAAACACCGGCGCGATGTCGCGCTCATAATTCGGCACCGCGTCCTGCGCGGTGGCGGTGGCAGCGAAGAAGAAGAGAACAAGAGCCAGTGACGGAGCCATAGATGATTCAAGGAGGCCAGACTGCTTTCGCCGTCCACACCGCATTCCTGTGTCGGCAATTAGCCAAACTTCATGGGCCGCGTGATTCGGATCAAAGGGCGCCTCCTGCAATTCCCCATGGTCCACGTTGACGGATGCTCACCCCGCGCCCAGCACACCCCGCGGCTCCCGGCAGGCGCGCAAGTTTCCAGCCGATAGCGGGGCCCGGCGAGCCACGGCACCGGCGGCACCGGCGCGTCAGGGCCTACGCATGAAGCCGTAACAAGGCCGTCCCGGCCTTGCTACGGGCGTTCGGCCGCTTCGTGCGTAAGCCCTGACTTTCAGCGCTCCAATCCCGCGCCCGGGATCGGAATGGTCAGGGGCCGACTCGGTAGGGGGACACGTAGGTGCTGCCGGGGAAGGTGGTGAGTCCTTCAAAGGCGCCGCCGGGGACGCCTCGACCGCTGAAGTTGGCGACGTTCGCGCCGCTCGAATCGAAATAACTGAATGTGAGGACCGCGCCATTGAGGTCCCAGACGCCCGTGTAGCCGGGATCATACGGGAAGCTGATGGTCCGGAGGCCGGCGCCGTTGTCGTGGAACTGCGAGATGTGCGAGCTCATTGCGCTGGGGAAGAACGTGCACTCGAACCAGGCGGTCAGCCCGGTGCCGGTGCAGTGCTTGTTTTCGACATCAACGTCGAGCGGGACGACATTGGCGTAGTAACTGAGACTGGCGTTGACGCTGGCGCTGTTGTTGAACGGATTGCTGTCGGCAGTGCCCGAAGTGATCGCCGCGCTCGCCGAGGTCACCAGGTTGCCGGTCTTTTCCGGGAGCTGGATCTGAAAGCTCACGTCCTTGAACAGGTTCTTCTTCACGATGCCAAGATTGCACAGGAGCCGGGTGCCGGCCTCCGTGCCGGCCGGGCCGCCCAGATAGCAGGTCGCGGGCGTGTAGCTCATGAGATTGCCCATGATATAGACCTGCGGGCTGGTTCCCGTCTTCGGGAGCTGAATGGTCAGGGTCACCGCGGCGGCGTCCTTGTTCCCGATGTTCGACACCCGGACGGTATAGGTACCGGTGGAGTAAACCGGGGTGAGGCCGGGCGGCGTGATTTGGACCGCCAGATTCGGCGCTGGAGCCGCGGCGGCGGCCGATGCGGCAAACAGGAGGGACAGGCTTGCCACTAGCCGGAGGCAGCAGCGGAGGGACTTCAGGAACGTATGGTTTTTCATTTTTAGACGATGGATTGTTTGCAATGGGGCCTCCCGGCAGTGTGCCAGAAGCGCCTTGTCCCCTTCCTGAAAGGTTCCGGATGGAAAGTTTCCGGGGTTTTCGAAAAAATGATCGCTGGGTCGTTGATTCGAGAGACCGTCCCATTCCACGACGTTGGCCGTGGCATCAGGCTTGAGGCAGGCCTGCCGGGTGAACGAGGGATCAATGCGCAGTCGCCGCCCGTCTTCATCCGCACCGCCGACGCGCGGCAAAAGAAGGCCTCGGAAAAATGCGGGCTGACGGTGCATCCGTGCGGCGCGGCGCGGACGGGAGGCGATCAAAAGCTCACCTTGCCGGCTCGGCTTTCAGCTTCGCCACCTGTGCGCGCAGCGCAGCCTGGGTCGCGGCCGGTTGTGTGGCGATCCAGGGTTCCAGTTGCGACTCGCGCCCATCGCGCACGCAGCGGTCCACCACCTGGTGCATGGCGATAGTGCTCAGTTTCTGATCACCGATGCTGCTCCGGATTTCGTTCAGGAGCGCTGGTGCGTCGTCGAGCGGGCGGGCGGCATAATGATTGGCCAAAAGCCAGTCGCGGTCTGCCTGCGAACGGTTCTGCACGGCGGCGAGGACGGCGGCGGTTTCCAGTTTGCCGAGTCCGGACATGCAGAAAGACGCATCATGGATCATGCGGGCGGTCTCCTCTGGCGTGCGGCGGGTGAACCACTCAAGGGCGGCCTGTGGCTCCCCGGTGCTGTAGTGATTGAGCAACATGCCGAGGTTGTCCTGCTTTCCGTCAGGCTCCATCGCCAGCGGCAGGGCGAGTTCGAGAAGCTGCCGCGGGTTCTTGTCGCCGTGAGTCATCATGAGGCTCAGCAGCACCTCACGTTTGCTCTCGTTGTCGGGGAGTTCGGAAAAGCGCGCGATGGCGGCGGCGGGGTCGGTGAGGCTCAGGCTGGCGAGACTCAGCGCGAGGCTTTTGCGGTGAATGTCAGGATCTTCGATGCTGCCGGTGAGCTGGGCGAGGAGTTCGGCATCTGAGCCGGCCAGGACCATGCCCGCGACACCGATGAAGCCGGCCTTCGCATTCGTATCCGGCTGCGCGTGAAACCACTTCAATGCCGCCGCGCGGTCGCGGATGAGCCAGTCGTGCATGATGAGATAGAACGCACTGGAGTCCTCGTTCGTCCGTGCCAGCGCCCCTGCGTGTTTTATGGCCGCCAGGGGATCCAATTCCGCCAGCCGGGCGAGTGCGAACAGGGACGGGTCAAGCAGCTCATCGCCGGACTCGCTGCTCCCGCTTATGATGAGCGCCTCCAGTTCCGCGCGGCTGAGCCCGCGGATGTAGTCCGCCATCTCCAGAGTGCCGCGGAACATACTGCGCGCCGCGACGACCGCACTGCCATCCGCGCGGCGGAGCACAGACCTCAGCGGCATCGCAGGCTTCTGCTTCGCGGGGGAAACCGCAGCTTCCTTCCCCGCCGCCGCCGCCGTGGAAACGGCGGGCGTATTTAACTCCGCGCGCAGCGAGGCAACAGCACGCTGCTGCTGCCACCACAGGGCGGCGGCGATGAGGGCGAAGAGGGTCAAAGTGGTGAGAAACGGGCGCATGGTATCAGGTTGTTGGAGAGTGTGGCTTTCGCTGTGCGACTGGGAGTGGCGCGCCTATGGCCGCCATTCAAAACCAGCGCCGCAGGCCACTCTTCCTTCCGGGCGTTTCTTGCACGTCCGACATAGAGTGCGCGGCGCGGTGGTGGCAAATGGCGGAGAGACTCCGCCACTCCCAGTGTAGCTCTGCGACAAGGATGGCTTCATGGTTTTGCGGTGATGGCCGCACGATCGGCGGCGGTGAGAGATTCGTTTTGCTCCAGCCACGCGCGGGCGGCGTCCGGGGATTTTTGCAGCCACGCGCTGCCAAGCCGGCGGACGAGTTCCGAGCGCTGCGCCTCCTCCTGAATGCTCGCGGCCCAGATGACGGCGGACTCTGCATCCGTCTTCGCCAACACCGGCGCGAAGCCGCGGATGGCCGCATCTTTGTCAGGCCCGGCGGGCAAAGTGTAGAGCCACTCGCTGGCTTTGATCAGGGATTCACCGGCGCGGATGTTTCCGTAGCCCTCCATCGCCTCGGGACGGAGTTCATCCGGCAGGAGCGAGAGGAGGCGGAGAGATTTTTCGGGTTCGCGCGCCGCACATTCCAGGGCTGTTCGGCCCAATGCGCGCAGGCGCGAGTCTTCATCGGAAGCCCTGGAAACAATCTCTAGAATCTCCGCGTCGCTCTTCAAGCCGAGGTGTTTCCAAACCTGGCTGGAAGGATCAATGCCGCTGCCCTTGTGGTCCCATGCCCACGCCCATGCGGCGGCGGCACCCATATCTACTTTCGCCCACTCTCCGATGGAATGGGTCAGCGCCGCCTCACTGATTTTCCCGCGCGGGTCGGGATGAGCGAGCACAAAATCCAGCGCCGCTTTCGGATCGGTGCGGGCCAGGTAGCTGGCGGCATCCGACAAAAGTTGATCGCGGCGGTGATCGTCCGGCGCTTTGGCCAAAAGCCGGCGCGCGACGGCGGCCACATCGCCATCTTCCGCCTTCATTTCAAACTCCAGCTCCAATTTTCCGGGGTAATAGCCCGGCCGCACCACGCCGTTGAGTTTTTGCATGGTCTCGCGGTCGAACTGCCCGACCGACATGGCGACGGTGCCGGCCAGGGCCCCGGCGATAGGAGAATTCGGGTTTGCCAGCAGCCACTCGGTCATGCCCTGCGGGTCGCGTTCCATCCAACCGGAAGCGATCGTGTGGCGGGCGGCTTCGGCGGTCATCCAGTCGAGCTTCGCCGTGCCCACGGTGGCCACGGCAGCCTCCGGGTCCAGCTCGCCCCATCGTGCAAAAACCGCCATGCGCAGCGCGCCCGCGGGCAGCAGTCCGGTGAAGTCGGCCATCGCCTCCAGCGCGCGCGGCAAATGTGAGAGCGGCAAACCCATGATCTCGCGGGCGATGTCGAACATCTGCGACGAGGTGAGCATTCGCCCGCGCAGCTTGCGCAGCATGGCGACCGTGCGGTCCGCTTCCTCCGCGCCGACTCCAGGCTGAATGCGGCTGCCGGGTGCCTTCGGCGCGGGCTTCTTCACAGTCGGCGCCTTCGCCGCGGGCATTGGCGCTGTGGCGGCGGGACGTTCCGCGACCTGAATGCGCAACGACGCGGCTTCACTGTAGGAAAGGCCGAGCGGCACCGAGGCAAGAAGCGCGACGAGGCCCGTGGCGGCGGCGATTTGTTTGGCGGTGCTCATGGTGTGGATGATGTGGGAAAGGATGGCGGCGAATGAAATCTTCGGAGCCGCAGCGATCGCCGCGGCGCTGACATTTCCGGCGGCGGCGGACGCCGGCGTGTTGAATGCGGACGCCAGCCCCGCGGCGAGCGCGGTGATCGAAACCGACGCCACACGCCGCGAAAGCACGCTGCGCAGGCGTTCCAGTGCGCGGCTGGTTTGCTTTTGGCAGGCGTCCGCGCTCTTGCCCATGCGCGCGGCCATCTGGTCGTAGCTGAGTTTTTCGCCGAAGCGCAGCATCACGGCGCGGCGGTCGTGTTCGGGCAGGGAATTGAGCGCATCATCGAGATGCGGGAGCGCGGCGTGGGGCAGCGCAGGCTCCGGTGAAGTGTCAGGCTGAGTGAGCATGGCGGCGGCGGTTTTGAGGTGTTTGAGTTCGCGGCGCAGGGCATTGGAGGATTCCAGGACGGCGGTGCGATGCAGCCACGCCCCGGCGCACGGATGCTCCGCCAGCGAAGCCGCGCGCCGCGCCGCGAGCGCGAACACCGACGATGCCACCTCCTCCGCCAGCTCCGGCCGCGCCGTTTTTCGCAGCGCCGCTCCTTGCACCATGCCCAGATGCCGCCGCACAAACTCTGTAAACGCCACCTCATCCCGCCCGCGGCTCCATGAGAGGAGCAGCAGGCGGTCATCGGCGGGGGCTGAGTCGGGAATGATCAAGGCGCAGTGGTTTCCTCAACATGTCGCGCCCCGGCGAAATCCGACAAAGAATTTTGTGCCCGCGCTCCCGCAAAGGAGACTTTCCGCGGCTCAGTGCTGGAACAAAAACTCCCGGCTCGTGAGCAGGCTCCAGTATAAATCCTCCACGGCCTGCCGTTTCTCCTCCGGCTTGGTGGCGGCGAGCAGTTCCTCGAACTTCTTCCGCTGCTCGTCGCTGGCCGGGCGGCTCAGGCAAAGGCGGTAGGCCTCGTCTATGATCTCTGCTGGCGGCGGCTCAGCGGCGAGGACTTGCGTGACCCGTCCCGCTTTGGCCGAGAGTTTGTCATTCACGGTCGCGCCGTTGGAGAGGTGCAGCGCCTGCACGAGGCTTGGCTGGTTGGACCGTTCGCACTCACAGGTGATCTCGCGGGCGTTGCGGCCGAATGTCTTGAGGAAGTAATTCTTCACCGCCGAGTCTTTGAGTTGCAGCGCGCGGGTCTCCGGCGCGTAGGCCGTCTTTTCGGTGGAGCCATCGTTGAGCGCGATTTCCGTGAATGACTCGCGCACGCCGGTCACGTCGGCGAGGGCATCGCTGAGCACTTCCGCACTGAGCCGTCGCGGGTAGTAGCGAGAGTAGAAGCGCCGGTCGTCTTTGTTCTCCGGCAGCGGTTCACTGCTGCGCCGATAAGTTTGCGAGGTCAGGATCAGGCGCATGAGTGACTTCAAATCATAGCGCTGCTTCACCAGGTAATCCGCCAGGGCGGCGAGGAGCTTTTCGTTGCTGGCTGGATTGGAAACCCGCAGATCATCCACGCTTTCGACGATGCCCGTGCTCATGAAATTTCCCCACACGCGATTGGCCACCGCGCGGGTGAAGTAAGGATTTTCCGGCGCGGTGAGCCATGCGGCCAGCGCCTCACGGCGGTCACGCTGATCGTCTATTGCCAGCGCCGGCGCATCCAGCGGCGCGGGCGGCTGCGGCTGGCCGGTGCGCGGCTGGATCAGTTCGCCGCGCTGCTCCACGTAGAGCGTGCGCACGCCGTCGCCGCTGCGCGGATCGCCGCCCCAGCCTTTGGCGCGCACGCGGCTGAAGAGATTGGCGAAGGCGTAGTATTGATCGTTCGTCCACTTCTCCAGCGGGTGATTGTGGCATTTCGCACAGCCGATGCTCAGTGAGAGAAACGCCTGGCTCACATTCTCCGCCATCGTCTCCGGATCCTGGTGCACCGCGAAAAAATTCGTCGCGCCGTTCTCCGTGGACGAGCCGCGCGCGGTCACGACCTCGCGCACCAGTTGATCCCACGGCAGATTCGTCGCCACGCGGTCACGCAGCCAGTCGTAATAAGCCGAGACCGCCACGGGCCGCAGCTTGGAGCCGGTGACCAGCAGCACATCGCCCCACTTATAAGTCCAGAAGTCCACAAATTCCGGCCGCGCCAGCAGCAGGTCCGCCAGCCGTTCGTGTTTCTGCGGAGATTTGTCATCCACAAACGCCCGCACTTCCTCGGGTGTCGGCAGCCGGCCTATCGTATCCAGAAATGCCCGCCGCACGAACGTCGCATCGCCCGCCGCCGGTGACGGTTTGAGATGCAGCTTCTTCAACTGCTCCAACACCAGTTCATCTACGAACCCCGCCCGTGGCGCTGCGGCATAGACTTCGTCCGGCACCTGATGCGGGAACGGTGACACGATCCGCGCGATTACGATCTGTGATGAAAACCACGCTGTCACCGCGCCTTCGCCATTTCCGATAACACTGACCTTTCCGCCGGCATCCACTGTCGCCACCGTCTCATCTGCTGACGTGAACTTTACCCATCGGGTCACGTCGCGTTCCGCGCCGTTGGAAAATCTGGCCTTCACGGTGATCTGCTGCGACGCCCCCGGCTGCAACGCGCTCTCCGCAGGCGAAACCGTCAGCGCCGCAAGAGTGGCATCCTCCGCCCGCGGCGGCGGACAACCCGCCGTGATCCACTCCGCGATGATCTTGTAATCCTCCGAGCCAACCTCCAGCCGCTTCCCTCCCTTGTGCCGCAGCGCTGCCGTCGGCTTCAGCAGAATGAGACTGCTCCCCGGGTCCGAAAGCTCCACCCGCCGCCCGCGCGACTCTCGCGTGATGGTGAGCCAGTCCGCGTCAGGATTGTAGCCGAACAGCGAAAGCCGGAAGCCGCCCTTCCCCGCCAGCGCTCCGTGACAGCCGCCGGTGTTGCAGCCGGCCTTGCTGAGAATGGGCAGCACGTCATTGCGGAACGAGGGTTCGGCATGGGCGGATTCCACGCTGAAAGCCGAGAGGAAAATGAAGAGGATGCAGTGCCGGTTCATGGAATCAGGAAAATCGGTATAACTATTTTGCAGAAAGCGCAGAGCGCGGCGGCACCCATGCCCGCACGCCGCTCACAAACATCGTGTAGGGTTTTTTCTTCCCGTGGGTCTGCGCGCTGATGATCAGGTAAAAATGCTGCCGTGGCGCCACCGGCGGGACGAATGGCGCGCCGGCGCTCATCTGCCGCACGCCGTCCAGCCACCATGTCACGGTTTGTTTCGCCGGGTCGTAGCTGCTGCCAAAGGTGTGCTTCTTCGTGCGGTCGAGGGCGGCGGGGGAGACGTTGTTCGGATTCTGAATCTGTTTTGTTTTCGGCCAGATACCCTCATGGCTGTGGACCGTCCCCGTCATGCCAGGACCGAAGCCGCCTTCATCAACGTCCAGTTCCATCCATCGCTGATAGCCCGGAGGATCGCCGGCATATTGATCGCGCATTTTAGTGTCATGCTCCGCCGGCATCAGCCAGACTGCCGGAAAGTGATCCGGGTCGTTGTCGGAGAGCCGCACATCGAACTCGACGTAGAAACCATCGGCACCCGCGAGCAGCGGGAGCTTGCCCGCAGAAAAGTCACGGGGAGCGCTCACGAGTTCGCCGTTCAGCGTCAGTGCGAGTTCGCCATTCTGCGTCGAGAAATGTTTGAGCGGCCGTGGCTGGTCCCACCACTGGCCGCTGAACCACTTGAAGTTTCCATTTACGCCCGGCGCGATATCGGCGGCGACGGGGCGCTCGTTGATCACACGTTTCGAGAAACCAAGAGCGGCGGCTCCGGGGGGAAGGGCGTCGGCCGCGGACAGGGGCTCCATGAGTCCCAAAACAGCGGGCACGATGCGAAGTATTGATGATCTCATGGGGGGGATCGCGGGAGCAGGGCCGTTACTCACACAAACAATTCCCGGATCGGCTCTGTGCCCAGGTCCGTCAGCGAAAAAGGCCGACCGCCCGGTCCCGGCAGGTGGCCGGTGTGGTCCAGTCCGAGGCTGTGGAATATCGTCGCCACGATGTCGCCGGGGGCGACGGGACGTTCCGCAGGGAAGCCGCCCACGGGATCGCTCGCACCGACAACGCGCCCGCCTTTCACGCCGCCGCCGGCGAAGTAGGCGGTGAAGCAATTCGGCCAGTGGTCGCGTCCGCCGGCGGGATTCACCTTTGGCGTGCGGCCGAACTCGGCGAGGTTGGCCACGAGGGTGTCGCCGAGCAGGCCGCGCTGATTGAGGTCTTCGATGAGCGCGCTGTAGGCCTGGTCATACATCGGACAGACGATGTCCTTCATGCCCTCGATGCTTGTGAACGGCTTGCTGCCGTGAATGTCCCACGTGATTTCATCGAAGACGGTGAGGAAAGTGTTGATGGTCACAAAGCGCACGCCGTTCTCCACCAGACGCCGTGCGAGCAGACAGCACTGGCCAAAGCGGTTCATGCCGTAGCGGTCGCGCACGGCCTGCGGTTCTTTGCTCAAATCAAACGCCGAGCGCGCCTGCTCGCTGGTCATCATGCGGAAGGCCGCCTGGAAATTCTCGTCCATGAGGCGTGCGTCTTCGCTGGCTTCGAATTCCTTCACCGCACTCTCCACCACGTCGCGCATCTTGCGGCGGCGGTCCAAACGCGATGCGCCGATCTGGTCCGGCGGCAGCAGGTCGGGCACTTTGAAATCCTTCTGCGAAGGGTCGGCCATGAGCGCGAAGGGATCGTGGGCCTTGCCGAGGAAGCCGCCGGCCTGACCGTTCGGCATATTGCCCCCGCCGCGGCCCATGAGTTGCGGGAGCACCACGAACGGCGGCAAATCCGTGCGCCGTCCGAGCAGATAGCTCGCCACCGCGCCCGCGTGCGGCGTGAAGATGCCGCCCGTAAATCGCCGGCCCGTCTGCATCATCTGCCAGCCGGCATCATGCACCGCCGCGCCGTCATGATGGCAGGAGCGCACCAGCGAAAACTTGTCCGCGATCTTCGCGTGCAGCGGCAACAGTTCCGAAATCTCGAACGCATCCGACTTCGTGCGGATCGGCATGAACGGCCCGCGGATTTCGCGCGGCGCATCGGGCTTCATGTCCCAGAGGTCAATGTGACTCGGCGCGCCCAGATTGAAGATCATGATGCACGACCGCTTCTCGCAGCCGGCCCGCACTTTGCCCTCGGCGGCAGCGCGCACATACTGCGGCAGCGAAAGCCCGAGCGCCGAGAGCGCCCCGATTTGCAGAAACTCGCGACGCGAACGTCCCGGGCCGCAGAGCCGGGCGTGGTCGTGAGGGGATTCAGCAAGAAAGTCGAACATGGCGGGAACTCATACGCCGGACGGCGGACGATTTCACCTCATTGTTGATCGTAACTTGTGGAAGCGAACGGCCAGACTGGCGTTACGGGGCCGTTTCCACCGTCACCTTGTAGAAACAGCGCCGGCGCTGGCCGGAGTCGGTGCGTTCATCGTAGAGGGCGCCGGGGCCGGGGACTTCGTAGGTGTATTCGGAGAGGCGGTCCCAGGTGACGAGATCGGTGCTGCTTTCGAACACGTAGATCACGCCGGGGCGGACGGGATGGAGGCGCAGCACGCCGCCGGTCGGCTCAGGGCAGATCAAGAAGATCAAGAAGATCAAGAGGCCCGGGCACTTGTTGCGAGTCGCAGCCGCCGCCGGCTTCGTGGCAGATCAAGTGGCCTTTGTCGCACCTGCGGCTGAATACTTCCTCCGTGCGGCCATACAGGTTGCTCATCGCAAATCCCCGGCTGCCGGGGCGCTTCGCCACCGGGCGGGTGGTGAGGCCATAGGCCCCGGCGATGCGCGATTCCCTGAGCAGGCAGGTGTGGGTCTCGATCTGTTCCGGCGGGGCAAGTTCAGAGGCGAATGGTTTCTGCGGGGTGAAGTTGCCCGGTGCCCGGTGGAATTGCGCGGGAACGTGCGCGCCCGACAGCGGAGGCCTGCGCATACCGATCAAACAACGGAGAGCACGCCGCACATGCCGCTCAATGCCAGCGACTTCCTTAATTATTGGACTTCCTCAATTATTGATGTGGCCAGTTGCTTCTCGGTGGCCAGTTGCTTCTCCGGTAGATGCGAAGGTGTGGGAGCGGCGAGATTTTACTTGCTTGCCTGCCGGGGGGCTGGCACCTTGCGCCAGTCGGAAGGTGAAATTCGGCTTCATGCCGTGTGATGCGGGGTTACGACTCCGCATCCTCTACCTTCCGACTTTTCATTTTCTCCAGGTCCAGCGGCGGGCGTTTGTGGGTGTGGTAGGTGCCGTAGGGCTTTTCCGATGTGTCATCGGCGTCCACGAGGAGCGCCACTTTTGGCCAGATGAGGCTGAGATAGCGGTCTTCATTTCTCGAAAAGAGCCGCTGCACCGCCCACAGGCAATAGTCGGCCATCTGAAGACCGGCACTGGCTTTGGACGGCATGGCGCAGACCTCGACCATGGCGTCAGGATACGTTCCGGCTGCTTTGCGGGAATGCGCCTGAGCATGGAGCAGGTGCTCGCGGAGGGAGCGGGTTCTCGCCTTCCCGCGGCTGGCGAAGATGACTTTGTAGGCCGGCTGAGTGTGCAGCTTTTTGTCAAAGAGCCTCCGCACCGCGCTGTCATACAGTTCACTCGGCGCATAGCGGTAGGTCGGGTCGCGGTGATTGCGCGCTGCCACCCGGCGATGCACCGCAGACATGGTGCGAATGATTCCGTAAAAATTGAACTCGTGGCGCAGCAGCAGCTTGAACACCTCCCGCCGCACTTCGGGAACATCATCCTTCGCATGGAAAAACACCGCCGTCTTCTGATCCTCCGCCTGCATGGAGGGCACTCCTTTGAAGTAGGGATCCGCCAGCAGATCGGCACGCAGCTTCGTCAGATCCCGCTCCAGTCCCGGCAAGTCGCCACACTCGACCATCCCGAGAATGAAATGATCCTGCACCTGCCCCGTGCCAATGAGCACGCGGCCTTTGGAATCGAAAATCACGCCATCTCCGCTCTCATCCACAAAGTAGTGATGCGGCAGGAGTTCAGTCCGGGGAATGGTGATGGGGTCCATCATGCAGTCTGCGCTCAGGATTGAGTGAGTCGCAGCAATGCTGCCGCCTCGCATTCTTCGATGGCGATTTCTACCGCGCGTTTGGCTTTTTCCAGCATGACATGGGCTTCATGGCGGGCAGTGTGGGCGGCGCGAATGATTTGGGTGATGGCGGCGGCGGTTTTGGTGTCGATGGCGGGGGACGGGGAGTTTGACGAGGTCGCGCTCGGAGATGGCGGGGTAGGGGCTGGCGCTGGTGTGAAACCAAGCGGGCTACGCAAGTTCCCAGGCAACTTCTCCAAACTGAATCCCCGGCTGCCGGGGCGCTTCGCCACCGGACGGGTGGTGAGGCCATAGGCCCTGGCGATGCGCGATTCCTTGAGCAGGCAGGTGTGGGTCTCGATCTGTTCCGGCGGGGCAAGTTCAGAGGCGGATGGTTTCTGCGGGGTGAAGTTGCCCGGTGCCCGGTGAAGTGGCGCGGGAACGTGCGCGCCCGACAGCGGAGGCCTGCGCGTACCGATCAAACTCCGGAGAGCACGCCGCACATGCCTCTCAATGCCAACGACTTCCTCAATTATTGGTGTGGCCAGTTGTTTCAGAGCCTCCTCAATTATTGGTGTGGCCAGTTGTTTCAGAGCCGGGAAACAAACCCGGGAGTATGTCATGAAGCGTTGAGCGCGGAACGCCGGCGGCGACGGTCTTGGAAGTGAGCAGACCAGTGCTGGCATCGCAGGCCCAGGTGGTGAGCGACGCATTGGCGGCGGTGCCGTTGAGGGCATCAGCTCCGGTGGTGTCGCGGTAGGTTTTCATTTCGGTCATCCAGCCGTTGGTGGCATCGTAAGTGTAGCGGACGGGGTAGTCGGCACTGCCGGTCTGCTCCGCCACCCGCCCGTGCAGATCAGACCCATCGTGATGGCAGGAGCGCACCAGTGAAAACTTGTCCGCGATCTTCGCATGCAGCGGCAGCAGCTCGGAAATCTCGAACGCATCCGACTTGGTGCGGATCGGCATGAACGGCCCGCGGATCTCGCGCGGCGCGTCCGGCTTCATGTCCCAGAGGTCAATGTGACTCGGCGCGCCCAGATTGAAGATCATGATGCACGACCGTTTCTCGCAGCCGGCCCTTACCTTGCCCTCGGCGGCAGCGCGCACATACTGCGGTAGCGAAAGCCCGAGCGCCGAGAGCGCCCCGATTTGAAGGAACTCGCGACGCGAACGTCCCGGGCCGCAGAGCCGGGCGTGGTCGTTTTTGGATTCAGCGAGAAAGTCGAACATAGTGCCCCCTTTCTACGCCGCCCGCGCCGTTTGGTATCTCCTTTTCCGTGGGCACGCGGCGCGGCGTTACTTAACTCTGACGGCGCGGAAGATCGTCGAGGTGCCGCTGACTTCATCGGCGATGATACCCAGCGGGCTGCCGTCCGCGGTGTCATCGGCTTTGATGAAGGCCATGCCTTCCGCTCCGGGGACGCCGGCGGGCGCAGCACAAGCGAGGCGGTGGTGGAGAAGTGGGGGGCTGATCCGCGCAGCCTCGCGCGGCAATTGTGGTGGCAGTGGCCTGCACCTTCTGGCCGACTTCGAAGACTTCGTTGGCATCTTTGACAAAGTGATCGGCCAACTGGCTGACGTGGACGAAACAACATAATCGCGGCCGGAAATCCGGCTCGACGACGCACTGACACTCTCCATGGAGCGCTGCTGACATTTCTAACTCCGCGCAGAATACAACTCATCATGACAAAACAAGAAACGATTTGGTTCGAGGCGTTGACGAAAGACCGGTTGGACAGTGCGTCCACTCTTGAGAAACCGTCCATGCGCGGCGTTCAGCGCAGCGTCGTGGACAAGTATTCCGACCAGGCGCATTTCGTCTATGAACTGCTACAAAACGCCGATGACGTGAAGGCGACAGAAGCGCGGTTTGAGTTGAAGGAAAATGGCTTGGTGTTCAAACACAACGGGACAACGCATTTTACTATCTCCGATCCGGCTACCGAGGACTCGGATTCGGGGAACGGCACGCTGGGGCATGTCAATTCGATCACGTCCATTGCCAACTCAAACAAGACACAAGCCTCCATCGGCAAATTCGGTGTCGGTTTTAAGGCGGTTTTTCAATACACGAGAACACCGCACATCTACGACCCCAACTTTCGCTTCAAACTCGAACGGTTTATCGTCCCGAGAGAACTGAAGGATAATTTTTCGCGACGCGAGGCATCCGAGACCGTATTCTGGTTCCCATTCGACCACGAAAGGAAATCCAAGGCGGAGAGCCACTCCGACATCTCCGAAAAGTTGAAATCTCTCGTCTTCCCGGTTCTGTTCCTCTCGAATCTGGAATCCGTTTCATTCGATGCTGGCGGGCTGACCGGCCAATATTCCAAGAAGATTTCTAAAACCCAAACGGCTTACGGGATGACCGCCCGGCTGATCAGCCTCGTTTCCGAAACGAACGGGCGGAAGAACAATCAAAAACTCTGGCTGTTTACAAGAGAATGCGAAGAAGGTGGACATCCCTCTTATTCGATCGGGTTCTTCCTGAAAAACGGAGACCTGACGCCTGTCAGCCATCCCGCGTTCTGCTTTTTCCCCACCAAGGAGGCCACGAACCTCAACTTCATTCTACACGGGCCGTTCCTGCTGACCGACAGCCGTGAGGGCATCAAAGCGGGCGAGGAGTGGAACCGCGAACTAATCCAAAAACTGGCTGCGCTCGCGGCGGACAGCCTGCTGTTTCTTCGAGACAGGAAGCTCGTCACTGATGGCATCATCGGAATCATTCCCTACGCCAGGTTGGAATTCACGGATATTGCCGACCGCGAAAAAATCTCGTTTAAACCCTTTTATACTGCGATTGAGCAGAAATTTCAATCCGAGGAACTCTTGCCAGCGACGAATGCGCAGTATTGCTTGAAACGGCGTGCCTATTGGGCTTCCAACACGAAATTGGTTGCCCTTTTTTCGGATGCCCAACTTTCACTTTTGACTGGCACACCCAATGCGCACTGGGTGTTCCCGAGCCTTGGCAAGGAGGCTCTCAACTCTAATAAGGCACTCTTGGATTACATTGACGGCGGCAGTGGGCATGATTGGAACTATCGTCCTCCCAATCTCATTGTTCAAAGTCTTGACCCGGAAGCCCTGCTGAAGAAGATCTCAAAGGATTTTATTGAGGCGCAGCCGCAAAAGTGGCTTCATTCGCTTTACCTTTACCTAGCGGAACGTCAATCCTATCAGAAATGCGTCAGACCTAAACCAATTTTCCTCGATCAGGATGGAAACGCTGTTCCGGCTTATGACGAAAACGATCAACTCGTGCTGTTCCTACCGGACGACGACATCGACGGCTACACCACGATCAAGCGGCAAATGCTTTCCAACAAGGCGACACGTGAGTTCGTTGAAACGTTCGGTGTCAAACAGCCCAGCTTGCGCGATGAAATCTACAACAAAATCCTCCCAGCCTACGACACCAGCGAGGGGATCGACACAACTCCACACTTCCAAAAGTTTTTCCGCTACTTCAAGGAGTGTCGGAACGAGGATGTGCCGTCATTCATCGGGCGCATCAAAGGCAAGGCGTTCCTGCTCTGTAAATCGGCGGACGATGAAAAGGAGTTTCGAGGCAGAGCCTCTGACATCTACATGCCGACTGATGATTTAAAAGCTTGGTTCGCAAACAAGCCTGACACCAGGTTTCTGCAATTGGATAGGTATCGGGAATTGGTGGGAGAAAGGGATCTTGACAAACTTGAAGACCTTCTGCGTCAATTGGGCGTTCGCCGATTCCCAGCCGTACACTACAGGGAACTGGACCGGGGAGAAGCAGCGCGCATTGGGGCGGCCGGAATGATTAGGGGCCATTCTCACAAATGGACAGACAAATACATCGAGGGTTGCGCGCAACGGATTGCGGAAATTGACGCTCGAGCATCACTGCTGATGTGGAGAATGCTGCCCGAACTACTTCCGTTTTTGAATGGTGAGCATCAATGGATTTACTCCTATAAGCCGCGGAATGAAATATTCACATCCAGCGAAACAAAGAGGTTGCGGACGGCGAAATGGATTCTCAACAAGGATGGGAACTTTGTTTCGGCAGATGATGTGACACTCCAGTCCCTATCGGAGCAGTACGACCATTCGAGCGACAGAGCGTCAGGCCTCATAAAATATTTACAGATCCGTGACGAGGCGCAGGACAGTTCCCATCTGAACGACGACGAAAAGCGTCAAATTGAAGTCGGCAAAATGGCCGAGGCGGCGGGTCTTACTCCGGCGGAAGCGAAACTGGCGCTTGAGGAAGCCGCTAGAAAAAAATCGACACGGACCGTGCCGGCGAGGATCGACGCCAACGATGGAGGTGCAAACGGTGGAGAGAAAGGTGCACCGCCCGGTGAAGCTGGGCCGGACAACACAAGCGCCCTTCCATCTCAGCCGACCGCAGGGTTATCGAAGCTCGAACAAGACATTCTGGCACGGGTTCAAGCGCATAAGATTCGGAGAGGCGAGGACGGGACGGCGAATCGTGTGGCACCGGCTCATTCGGAAGTCGATTCGAGTGACCAGAAAGAGCCGGCCGAGATAGAAGACTCGGACGACTATACTCCCCGTCCGGTGGATTACGGGAAGACGATTGAGCGCGCCAAGGAGCGCAACGCGACTGAGATCAGCGGATTGGAGCATAAGCAGGAACTGCTCGACAAGGCCAACTCCCTGCCCAAATACAGCTACGGATGGTTTCTCGCCCTGCTCGAATTGGAGTGTATGGCCAACGACGAAAAGAATGCGGACGGGAAGACCATCTCCATCAGCTTCGGCAGAATCGAAAAGGATGAGCAATCGCCAAAGTCCATTGTCCTGAAGGAACCAAACCGCTTCATTCCGCAGTCCATCGAAGAGATTTCCGGCGGGCGCGTTGACATTGACTTCGCTGATGGTGCCAAGAAGAAGCTGCATATCGAGTCTTTCACGGCCAGGGAGTTCTCGCTGCTCGGCAAACTGAAATCCGCGGACGAGTTGAAGGGGATTGATTTGAGCAAGATACTGGAGGCACGCATCAAGGTCCAGAATCCGTCATTCCTGTTACGCTCGTTGCTGGAGGGTTTCAGGGGATTGGGCCTCCAAGAGACGTTCGACATGAAGGCTAACTTGACGCCGGAAATTGAATTTGTCTTCGGGCCGCCCGGCACCGGGAAGACGACGCATCTGGCGGAGAAAGTCTTGATCCCTTTGATGCGCGGAACTGGAAAGACCAGGGTGCTGGTCCTGACGCCGACCAACAAAGCCGCCGATGTGCTGACCACCCGAATTATGGAGACAATGGGTGCGGACACATCTTACCAGAAATGGCTGGTCCGCTTCGGAACCTGTTCGGACGACCGGATCGAAGCGTCCGGGTTGTGGCGAGACCGCTCATTCAATTTCGGCGCATTAAACCGTTCCGTGACGGTCACCACCATTGCCCGTTTCGCCTACGATGGTTTTGCGATGGAACACGGCAAACTGCATGAATTGAAGTGGGACGCCATCGTCATCGATGAGGCGTCCATGATTCCGCTCGTCAACATTGTCTATCCACTCTACCAGCGGAAGCCGCGAAAGTTCATCATCGCCGGCGACCCTTTCCAGATCGAACCGATTGTCGCCGTCGAAATCGAGGGTTGGAAGGACGCGAACATCTATACGCTGGTCGGACTCGACAAACCGGGTTCCTTCACGCATCCCGTCACGGAGCCGCACAACTATGCAGTGACGAATCTGGAGACCCAATATCGAAGCATCCCAGCCATCGGCGAGGTCTTCAGCCGCTTCACCTACAACGGCATTCTCAAACACCATCGGCCAACCGAAGCACAACGTCCATTGAAAGTCGATGGCATGGATGTCCGTCCCGTCAATCTCATCAAGTTCCCGGTCAGCAGGTATGAGAGCATCTACAGGGCAAAACGTTTGGCCAGCGGGACGCCCTACCAGACGTATTCCGCCCTGTTCACCTTCGAGTTTGTCAGGTGGCTGGCTGGGCAAATTCAGAAGAACCACGCAGGGGAGCCGCGGTTCCGCATCGGCATCATCGCCCCCTACCGCGCCCAGGCGAACCTGTTGGAAAAACTGAACGACTCCTGGGCAGCCAAACCGGACAGTGTGGTGATCCAGGTCGGCACCATTCACGGCTTCCAGGGTGACGAGTGTGACATCATCATCGCCGTCCTTAACCCGCCGCCAACTATCTCCAAAAGTCCGCAAATGTTCCTCAACAAGCAGAACATCCTCAATGTGGCCATTAGCCGTGCGAGGGACTGGCTCTTCATCATCATGCCAGACAAGCAGACGGAGAACATTCACAACCTGCGCAAGGTAGCCACAATCGAAAGACTTGTGAGAAGCGGCGGTGCGTTCAAAGAATATGACGCACATGCGGTAGAGAAAGTGATTTTCGACAATGATCGCTATCTTGAGGAGAAGACCTTTTCGACGGGGCATCAGATGGTGAACGTTTATGTCAAGCCGGAGCGCCACTATGAGGTCCGCAGTGATGATTCGGCGATTGATGTGCAGATACACGGAAAGGACTTACATTACTGAACAATCCCGACTCATTCTGGAAGCCATCGCCAAAGGCCACAGCTACGAGCAAATCCTCGTGCAGGAACTGGCTTGGACCTATCACGACATCTTCGCCGCCGCCGCGGAGGCTCTGGCGTTGGATGTCGGGGACGATGCCGAAGGAAAGGCATACTCAGTCACCGACATCCGCCATGAACACGCACAGGCCTACGTGAAGTGGGACGCCGTGCAGGATGACGAACTGCGCACGCACTTCCGCGCCGGTCGGAGCGTGGAGGAAATCGCCCGCCTCATGCAGCGCCAGCCGGGCGGCATCCGCAGCCGGCTGGAGAAGCCGGGATAGGAATGAGCCGACTGCGGCCCGCGGCTGCGGGGCGTTTGCCCATGCTGCGGGAATTCGGTGAGCGGCAGGCGCGGTCCGGGGGGGTCGCTCTTCGGAAAAGAGATAGGGCCTCTATTTTAACGTCAGGATGGCACTGTTATCCGATGTTTCTTTCTGATACCAACCCTTAGAGGTGATATTACCCACCCCTGTAGGTGGTTTAAGGTACCCCTGGAGGTACCTTTACCAGACTTCCTGCTCCGTGAAGGATCCCCAAGGGGTACCTTTACCAGACTATTTGCTCCGATTTAGGACCCCAAAGGCCCCCTCCACCCACCCCTGGGGGTGCCCCGGGGGGTGCCTGAGGGGTACGAATGGGTACCCTTTGGGGTACGATTACCTTCCTAAAACATCTGGCATCGTACCTATAGGGGTTCGGTTTCGGAAAATAATATCGGGTATTCTCCATTGTGGAGGTCAAGCATCAGAATAAAATAGCGGGCATGAGTGATCCAGAGCAGCCATTAGCGCCCGCAGAGGCCGGGCATTCCAGCCCCATGGAGACGCCGGGGAGCGTGGAGGTTTTGCCGGGGATTCCCAATTTTGTGCCGCGGAAGGATCCGGTGGTGACGGCGCGGTTTTTTGCGGCGCTGGGTAATGAGCAGCGGTGGGAGATGGTGCGGAAGCTGGCGGATGGCCGGGCGATGTCGGCGACCCACATGGCGAAGGCGTTGAAGCGGGATGCGGACATGGTGAGCAAGCATCTGCGGGTGCTGTGGCGCGCGGGGGTGGTGCGCTCGCAGCGCGGGGACGATGAGCGGATGAAGCTGTTTTACATCCCCGCGGAAAACCGCCCGGAGCCGGGGGTGCTGGTGTGGGGCATTGTGCGCGTGGATTTGCGGCCCTGACAGAACGGCGGAGCTGCCAGCCGCCGCTGATGACCGTGGCGGGGGTGCTGTCCGCGGCTTCGCAGTCGGTGGCGGCGCGGTTGAGCACGGAGGCGTAGGTCACGGTCCACTGAGCCAGGGTGAGCCGGAACTCACGGAGGTCGCGCTCCAGGTTGGCGAGCTGGGTCAATTGCTGTCCCATGGCGTTGGCGGCGGCGTTCACATCAGGCGTAACCGGCAGGGCGGAATAGGCTGGCGTGGTGTTCATGCCGGCGCCTGTGAAGTCCGGGGAAGTGCGATGGAACCGGCGGAGCGAACGTAGCGCGGCCATGCGTTTGAGGCTGGCCGCGTTGGTTTCCGGGGACCAGGAGGAGGAGCCGGCACGGGCGTGATTCCATAAGCCGGAGTGCGGCATTTTTCAGCGGGCAGCGCTGGACAATGCGCAGGAAGGACGCTTCTCTCGCGGCTCTTCCATAATGTCTGATCTTAAAACTCACCTCACCGCCCCCGATGCCAGCCACATAGATCTGCCGTGGTGCCATGTGGAGGAATTCGTCACACCGGCCAATGCGGGCTCGGAGGAACTCTACCTCTGCCGGGCGACCTTCCCGCCCGGCGAGGCGCATCTTTTCCACTACCACCCGGGGCGCGAGGAAATCATCTACGTGCTGGAAGGCCAGGCCGAGCAGTGGGTGGGTGAACAGAAGCGGGTGCTCAAGGCTGGCGAGATGGCGCTCATTCCCGCGGGAATGCCGCACATGACGTTCAATCCCGGGCCGGACACCTTGAAGTTCCTCGCCGTTCTCAACAACATCCGCGGCAGCGAGCCCATGGTGGTGGACTGCTTCCGGGAGGAGCCGTGGGTCAGCCATTTCACGCCCATCGAGTATCCGCCTGTCAGTTAATTTGCCTCTTCATTTCAACCAACTTCAATCCCCAAAATTATGCCTAACGTCTGGACCGGAAAAGGTAATCCTTACACCCGCACTGAAGTCATCGAGCGTCTGCACGAGACGCTGCGGAAAAACCAGCCAGTCATCGCGGCCGGCGCGGGCACGGGCATCAGCGCCAAGTTCATCGAGAAGGGCGGGGCTGACCTGATCATTATTTATAACAGCGGGCGTTTTCGCATGATGGGCCACGGCTCCACTGCGGGCATGATGGCCTACGGCGATGCCAATGCCATCGCCATGGAGATCGGCGAGTATGAAGTGCTGCCCGTCGTGGAAGAGTGCCCGGTCATCTGCGGCGTTCACGCCACCGATCCGCGCCGGCGCATGTGGCACTGGCTGGGCAAGGTGAAGGAGATGGGATTCAGCGGCGTGAACAATTTTCCGACGCACACGATCATTGACGGACATTTCCGCGGCGTGCTTGAGGAGACCGGCATGAGCGTGAAGAAGGAGTATGAAATGGTCGCCCTCGCCCGGCGCATGGACCTTTTCAGCGTCGTCTATGTCGGCTCCGCTGAGGAGGCCATCGAAATGGCGAAGGCCGGTGCGGATTCGATCATCGCCCACGTCGGGACGACGGTCGGCGGCAGCATCGGGGTCACCAGCGCGGTAGTGACGTGGGATTTCGCCATCAAGCGCACGCAGGAGATCATTGATGCCGTGCGCACCGTGCGGAAGGACGTGATTTTCCTCGCCCACGGCGGCCCGATCAATACACCTGAGGACGCGGACCGCATCATGAAGGCAACGGACTGCGTTGGCTTCGTAGGAGCCAGTTCGCTGGAGCGAATGGGCGTCGAGCAGTCGCTCGTGGACCTCACGAAGCGATTCAAGGGGCTGGACTCGCCGAAGGGAAAGTCGTTCCTCGCCTGAGCCTGTTTACGCGCGGCCCAAGTAGGTGCCGTCTTCGGTCTTCACGCTGATCTTTTCGCCGCGGTTGATGAAGAGCGGCACCTGAACAGTGAGGCCGGTTTGCATCGTCGCGGGCTTGTACATGTTGTTCGCCGAGTCGCCGCGCACGCCGTCGGAGGATTCCGCGACGGTGAGGATCATGGAGGCGGGCAGTTCGATGGAAGCGACGACATCATCGGTGAACACGAGAATGTATTTTCCGCCCTCGTAGAGGTAGTTCTTCACCGGGGCGACCATCTGTTCGCCGACGAGGACATCGTCGTAGGTTTCTGGATGGATAAAGTGGTGACCGCTGCTGTCCTTGTAGCTGTATTCGTAGTCCACCTTGTTGAGGTTGACGGCATCGAGCGACTGATTGGAGGTCATGCGAAGGTTCGTCACGCTGCCACTGGAGAGGCTGCGGATGGACATCTGAACGTAGGACGCCATGCGCGGCGGCGTCTTGTGCTCCATGTCGGTGATGATGCAGACGTCGTTGTTGTGGCGGACTGCATGTCCGCGGCGGAGGTTGATGACGGGTGTGGATGCCATAAGGGCGGCGGGTTTAGGTCGGTTTTCCCCGTCTGCAAAGCGGAGAATTCCAGGGGCGGAGGGGAACTTTCCCGAAACGCACGCCCTCCGCGCCCGTAGTGATGGGCCTATGAAAAAGCTCCGCATTGCCATTCTTCTTTCCATTCCCGCACTCGCCGCCGCTGTCGCGCTGGCGCAGCAGGGAGAAAAGTCCGCCGCTCCCGCCGCCACTGCTCAGCCCGCGGAGGAAGGCTTCGTTTCCATCTTCGACGGGCAGTCGCTGAAAGGCTGGCATGTCAGCGCCAAAACCGGCCATTCCGGGACCAGTAAACACCAGAGCGGCGGTCGCTGGGTGGTGGAAAACGGCGCGATCACCGGCAGCCAGGATATTCCAGGCAACGGCGGGCTGGTGATCACCGACGAGGCCTATGGCGACTTCGAGGTAGCCATCGAAATGAAAAACGACTTCGGACCGGACAGCGGGCTGTTCCTCCGCAGCACTGAGGACGGCAAGGCCTGGCAGGCGATGATTGACTACCACGCCGGCGGCAACCTCATGGGAATCTACGGCGAAGGCCTCGGCGGAAATCCGCACGTCAGAAACTACAACTTCAAAGAGAAGGTCACGGAGATCGAAGACAAGAAGACCGGCGAACCGCCAACCGCACTGCCGGTGCTGCCCGCCGCGTGGTCACACTTCTGGCGCGCAGACCAGTGGAATGAACTCCGTGCCCGCATCGAAGGCAATCCGCCGCAAATCACCACGTGGATCAACGGCGTCAAGATCATGGAATGGCAGGAGAAAACCGTGCGCCACCCGGAGACCGGCGGCATCGCTCTTCAGGTTCACGGCGGAGGCGACTACACGAAGCAGTTCGTCCGTTACCGCAACATCCGCGTGAAGAAACTCGGCGCGAAATAGCGGCGGGCTTACCGGCCCTTTTCCCGCGCTGCCGCCGCCGCGCGAAGGTGAACGATGCCTTCGCGGGCAGCGTCGGAGCGGGCGATATCCGCGCCGTCGGCGGCGAGAACCTCCAGCGCTGGCAGCGCATCCGGATTCTCCAGCGTGGCCAGAATGCGGAAAATGGCGTCGCGCTGTCCGGCGAGTTGACCGTTCTCCTGTGAGAGGTCCGCTAGGACTTCCACCCCGGCGCGGTCGGCGAGCCGGCGGATGGCGTCGCTGGCTTCGGTCACGAGCGGCGCGGAGTCTTCCTGGGAAAAAAGTGACGTTAGCATGGGCACGGCCTGGGGACGACTCAGGGCGCGGAAGGAAGAGGCGATTGCCTCGCGCTCGGGACCTTCGGGGACTTTAACGGCTTCGATGCAGAGGCTCTGGATGGCGTCGTCCGTCCCGATGCGGGCCAGCGCATCGGAGAGCACGCCGCGGGCCTTATTAGAGCCAGCAGTCGCGAGCGCGCTGCTGATATCATTGACCGCATCAGGTCCGCGGGCGGCGAGAAGCGCGGCCCACTTTGGGAGATCGGGATGATTTTTCTCCGGCCAGCCGGCGAGCGCGATGGCGATGTCGGCGGTGCTCATGCCCGCGGCTTCTGCGAGGCTTATTGGCGGTGTGAAAGCGACTGGCCTTGCGCCAGGCGGCGACGTTTTGTGGCCAACTCCCGCGGGAGCTGCCTGCGCGGAGGTTGGTGATTCCGGCGGAGGGGTTCGCAGGGCAAAGAACAGCGCCGTTCCCGCTAGGAGAACGGCGCTGCCAATAATAAGCCTGCGGCGCGTGAGAGCCTCAGTCATGCAGGTCAGGGCGCGTTGACCGGCGGATCAATCGGCGGCGGCGGCGGATTTCCAATTGTACCCGTGATGCCGAACGAATAGGAATTCTCATCAGGGTCGTTGTTGCTGATGCGGGCCTGCAGTCTTGCTTCGCCGGGGGAGAAGCCGATCATCTCCAGCACAAAGACGCCGGTGCCGCCAGCAGGGATAATCCCAGGTCCGCTGACGACGCGGACGAGCGCCGGCGGCGGGAGGAAAACGGCGCCGTCATTGGCGAGTGTTTCGGCGGGAAGAATGCTGAAGCCGGCGATGCGCAGTTCGCCGCCGCCGGTGTTGGCGATGGATATTTCCCGGCGCACGGGCATTGCGATGGTCACGTCTCCGAAGCTCAGCGTGCCCCCGATGGGCAATTCGGCACCTCCGCTGCTGACAGCGATTTCCGGCGGAACCGGAGCGGTGCCGGTGCTGGCACCCTTGAGGATTAGCTTCCACGGATTTTCGTCAGGGTCGTTCGACTCGATGGTCATCATGGCCGTCTGGCTGCCGGAGGGCGGGGCCATATATACGACGCGGAGAATGGCGAATCCGCCGGCAGGCACGACGTTATTCGGCGGCAGGAGCGCGCGGAACGGCAGCGCTCCGACGGGCGGGAGAACGACGGGGACCCCGGCAGCATTCGCTCCTCCTGCGGGAGTCGCGGTGTTGGCGGCGAAGGTGACGCGACCAAGGCGAAGGTCACCGGCTCCAGTGTTGGATATCCTGATTTCCTTCGTCACGGAACTGCCGGGTGCGGCGGTGCCGAAGTCCACCAGCGCGCCCATGGCGAGTTGCGCGTTGCCAAGGCTCAGGGCGATGTCAGGCACGGCCGTCGAATCGGTGCCGCCCTGGCCGGTGAGCTTGAGGCGATACGGGTTCTCGTCGCTGTCATTGTTGCTGATGACGAGCATGGTCTGGAACATGCCGTTGGTGACCGGCTGGAACACGATCGGGAGTTCCCGCGAAGCACCGGGCGCCACCGTGGAGAATGGTTCCCCGGCGAAGCGGAAGGGTGTCAGCGTATTCACGCCGCGGGTCACGGCCTGGAAAGCAGCGCGCACCTGGAGCGGGCCGGTTCCACTGTTCGAAATGCGGATCGTCTTTCTTACCGGCACCGTCAGCGGCGTGCGGCCGAAGTCCACGGTGCCGCCGTTGGGAACGTCGGCGTTGCCGAGACCGACTGCGATCTCCGGAGCAGGCGGCGGCAATGGATCGCCCTCTGCATTGGCCTTCAGTGTCAGGCTGAAGGGATTCTCGTCGGCGTCGGTGTTGTTGATACGGAGGATGGCTTCTGCGGCCCCGGAAGAGGTGGCGGGGAAGATCACGCGGCAGGTAGTGGAGGCTCCGGGCCCAACGATTCGCGGCTCGACTCCTTCAACGCGGAACGGAAGGGGCGGCGGCGGGAAGATGGCGATGACGGGGCCGGACCATTCGACGATGATGCTGTTGAGGCGGAGTTCGCCGTCGCCCGTGTTCTTGATGGTGAGTGTCTTCGTAACCGGCATGCCGACGCGCGCCGTGCCAAAGTCGAGCGTGCCGTCGTTGGCGAGCGGCGCATCGCCGGAGGCCACGTCAATTTCTCCGGGAGCAGGCGGCGGCGGGGCGGTCACGTTCGCCGACAGGAGCAGGCGATAGGGATTCTCATCCGCGTCGGAGTTTTGGATCGTAGCCTCCATCACGTAACGCAGCGACTGGACTGTAAAATCGTTGCCGCCCGCGGCGATGCGGAGCACCGTGCTGCGGCCAGGCTCTACTACGGCAGCAGGTGGAGTGAGCACCCGGAAAAATCCAGGCGGCGCAGATGGAAGCGGGCCGGCGATGGGCAGGCCCGCGATGACCACCGCGCCCAACATCAGATTGGCGTCGCCGGTATTGCTGATGACGACTTCGCGCACGACCGGCGCCGTGGAAGGCACCAATACGGTGCCGAAATCCACCGTCCCGCCGCTGGGCACCTCGGTGTTACCGACGTTGACAGCGATTTCTCCCGTCACCGGCGGCGGCGGCTGATTGCCGCTTCCCGTCACCGTGAAGCTGTAGGGATTCTCGTCCGGATCATTCGAGCCGATGATCACCACACCAGTGAAATTGCCAGCGGTGAGCGGTTTGAAAATAACCCGCACAGTGGACGAGGCCCCGGGTGCCAGGGTCCGCGCGCCGCCGTTCTCGATGAGGAACGGCAGCATCGTCGCCGGATCGTTCCCGACCAAGCCGCCCGCAGCCGTGCCGGAGAAGGTGACACCGTTGATTTGCAAATTGCCCGTCCCGGCGTTGCGCAGGGTGAATGATCTCGTCGCCGATGTGTTCAGTGCCACCGCTCCGAAAGCCACGCTGCCGCCGCGTGCCACTTCGGGCACTTCGATGTCACCTGGTTGCGGCGGTGTCACCGGGGTGAATTCCACCCGCAGCCCATAGGGTCCGGAAACCGCCCCCGCGATGGTACTCAGTCTGCCGCTTACTTGAATGCTGTAGAGTCCTGGATCCAACACCCGGGAGATCCGGAAATTTCCGGTGCCGCCTTCCTCAGTCGCGACGGTAGTCCAGCCAGCCGTCGTTTGTCGGCGGAGGATTCCTTTGGTGTCGGTGACGCCCGTGGTATAGACCGCCACGCCGCCATTGGCACCGGCCTGGAAGGAGAAAACGTCGAGATCGTCTGCGTAGTTGATGAGTCCATTGGCGGACGCCGTGCCGCTGGCCTGGATGACGAGGGGGAAGCCCGGTGAGACATTCGGAAAGTCGTCGGCGGGCGGAACGTTTTGCGCGAACGCGCTTCCGCAGAGCAGGGATGCAGCAAGTAGAAGGGCGGGAGTTGCTTTCATAGTGGGCGGACTATACCCAGCCCGGGCGTTGCCCGGCAAGTATTTTTTAACGGGTCCGGTGCGGGCGGGCTCAGGAATCCGTCTGGCGGCAGATTGACCGTGATTGCGTGACCGCAGGAGACGCGCTGCGGGGCATGGTGTCATCATGCTTTATCGTTTCATCTCCTTCTTTTTCTTTGTCTCTCTGCTGTCGGCTGCTCCACTCGCGGGCAAGAAGCCAAATATTATTTTCCTCATCACCGATGATCAGGGCTACGGGGATCTTTCCTGTCACGGCAATCCGGTGCTGAAGACGCCCAATCTCGACCGGCTGCATCGTGAGGGGGTGAGGTTTCGTGATTTCCAGGTGAGTCCAACGTGTGCGCCCACGCGGTCGGCGCTGCTGACGGGACGGCATGAGTTTCGCAATGGGATCACGCACACGATCCACGAACGTGAGCGCCTGACGCCGGATGCAGTCACGCTGGCGCAGGTGCTGAAGTCGGCGGGGTACACGACGGGGATCTTCGGAAAGTGGCACCTGGGCGACGAGCCGGATCGCTGGCCTGACAAACGCGGGTTCGACGAGATGTTCATCCACGGAGCCGGAGGCATCGGTCAGTCGTATCCCGGATCCTGCGGCGATGCTCCCGGAAACAAGTACTTCAGCCCGGCGATCCTCCATAATGGGAAGTTCGAGAAGACCGACGGCTACTGCACCGACGTCTTCTTTAAGCAGGCCATGCAGTGGATCGGCGAGGTGAAGGGGAAGCAGCCGTTCTATGCGCACATTGCGACGAATGCACCGCACGGGCCGCTGGAGGTGAGGCCGGAGGATCTCGCGCGCTACACCGGCAAAGTGCCGGAGCAGGCGGCGAAATTCTTCGGCATGATCGCCAACATTGACGACAACGTCGGCCTCCTGCTCGCCAAACTTGCCGAATGGGATCTGGAGCGTGACACCCTGGTCATCTTCATCAACGACAATGGCGGCACCGCGGGGGTGCAGGTGTTTAATGCCGGCATGAGAGCGCAGAAAGGCACGCCATGGCAGGGCGGTGTGCGGGCCGCGAGTTTCTGGCGCTGGCCGGGAACCCTGACGCCTGGGGATGTTGACGCCCTCGCGGCGCACCTTGATTTCATGCCTACTCTGGCCGCAATCGCCGGCGCGACGCTTTCCGACAAAGCCAAAGCCCAGATCGAAGGCCGCAGTCTCGTGCCGCTGCTGGAGAATCCGAAAGCCGAATGGCCGGACCGCACGCTGGTGACCCATGTAGGTCGCTGGGAGCGGGGCAAGGCGGCCGATGCGAAATACGCCAATTGCGCCATCCGCAACTCCCGGTGGAAGCTGGTCAGCATCGGCAAAAAGGGCCCAAAAGCATGGCAACTCTTCGATCTCAAGGCGGACGCTGCTGAGCAAAATGATGTGGCTGCCGCCCATCCCGACACCGTGCGTGAACTTGATTTGGCCTACGACGCCTGGTGGGCCAGCGTGCAGCCGCAGTTGGTGAACGAAAATGCCGCCATTCCTGCGGAGAATTCGTTTCGCACTCTCTACCGGCAACAATTTGGCGCAAAATAGGGGCGGCGGCGGTCCATGGGGCTGCTCATCTCCTACAAATACTACTGGCGGAGCGGCGGGTTGAGTTTATAATAATCATAATTATAAGCCTGAGTAAATCTCCTGCCCTCTTTGATGAGTTCCTCGAACGAGCCTCCCAAAATCAAATTCCAGTGCCTCCACTGCCAGCAGCCGCTGACTGTGCTGTTGGAGGATTGTGGGAAGGAGTCCACCTGTCCGGAATGTGGAAATCAGGTGCTGTCTCCAGAGATACTAGGGGATTTGACCCCGGCTGAGCCCGAGGCAAAGCCGCTGCCTCCAGGTCAGAGGATTCTGAGTGTGAGGCGTGTGGCCATGGGGGACCGGGCTGGTAACGGAGGAGGACGGGGAGGGCGGCAAGAGGTTCGCTTGCCCAAACCGGGCGAGCCTCAGGCCAAGGCACCCACGGCGCAGTCTCTTCCGAAGGCAGCGGCATCCGCCCCTGAATCAGCCAATGCGCCGGCACCCAAGCCGGCGGCGGCAGTCACTCCACCTGTTCCTGCGGCTGCGACGGCGATCCCTGTCCTGCCGGCGAAGCCGGGCGCAGCGGCGAGCCCTTTCGTGAATCTCCCGGCATTACCTGCCGTTGTTCCGCCTGCGGAATCCGCTCCCGCGGTCATGACTTCGCCTTTCGTTACCGCAGGGCCGAAGTCGCCTCCGCCGCTGCCCGTGTCCGTGCCTGCGATTCCCGAACCCGAACCGACGCCCTCATTCTCTCTGGCTCCCTCTTCGCCGTTGGTGCTGCCGTCTCCCGGTGCCCGCCGCCGGCCCCCGCCTGCCGAGCCTGGGGGCAGTCACTTGCGGATGATGCTCAAAGCCGCGGCTGCCATTTTCATCTTTGGTCTCATTGTCTTCCTTAAACTCGATCGCATCGCGGAAAACTGGTTTGGCCGGGACGAAGAAACCCTCGTCATCACCGGGCCACCCGTTTCTGCTCTGCCGGCCGCTCCCGCGAAAGTCATCGAGTCGCCATCCCTTCGTGAGCACTTCAATTTCACCCCATTGGAAATGCGGGAGTTTCCCGATCTCAACTTCAAGTTCCGTATGCCGGAAGGAGCCTGGGAATTCGCCCGTGATCCGTGGTCGCGCGAAGGCAGCGTCTTTAGTCTGAACAAAATCCCGGGATTGCCCGGGAAAGAGGAAATCGGTGAGGCCAGTTTTGCCCTGCGGGTGCTTCCGCTTGGTTCAGCCATCGCGTCGGATCAAAATCGCGCCACCGCCGCCGTGCAGGCATCGCTCAAGGCGCTGGGAGGAGGAGGCAAAATCACCGGGCGCGAGGAAGTCACGCTCGGCACCCTGCTCTTCAGCCGCATCGAAGTCGAGGATCTCCAGTGCGAACATCAGAGCGTGAACGCCGAAGTCTGGCTCTATGCCCTCAATGGCATGGTCTATGAAATGATCACCACCATGCCGGTCCTGACGCCGCCCTACTACCTCTCCACGACCGCGCGGCGGCTCGCCGGGGGCTTCAGTATTGCGGATCCCTCGCACGTCCTGCGCAGCGCGGATGTCGTCGCCATGCTCGAAACCGCTGGCGCCATGCCCGTGCCGAAGATCGCCGTCACTTTCGGAAATGTCTCCATCACGCTCAAGCCGGACACCTGGACCACCTGGCCCGGCGCTGCCGACATCCTGCCCGGCAGCACACTCACTTTTGCCAGCCGCGGCGGCCTGCGTATGGCGGCCGCCTTCACGCCAAATGAAGGTCTGCCGGATGATCCCGTGCGCACTGCCTCGCTCATCGGTGCCATTTGGCCGGCGCTGCGGGACTTTCAGTGGAGCAGGACGGACCGCCGTCCGCATCAGGAGCAACGAACGGCCGTGATGCGCGGCACGGGTCAGTTGAACAACCGCAAGGGTGTCGCTGAAGTCCGCGCGGTGCGCTGTGGGGATTCGCTCATGGTGCTCTTTGCGTTCGGCCCCGGCGACACCAGGCCCGACCTCCTCACGGCGCATCTCGACACGTTCCTCGTGGACCCCGGCGCAAATCAAAGCGCTGACTTCGGTCACATCGAGGCCCGCGGTTTTCAAAGGAGCGCACTCACCGGCCTCGCCGGAGACGCCACGGCCAACGGTCGCCATGAGGAAGCCATTGCCGCCCATCTGGTGCTCTTCGAATGGGACCGCCGCCCGGACGATCTCTGCAATGCCGCGCGCAGTCTCTATGCGTCAGGAAAGAAAGACGAAGCTGTGCAGCTTATCACCGACCGCGAGGGCCGCCACGCCGGCCAGCCGGAATGGGAAGTGCAGAAGATGCTCCTGCTCGCATCCATCGCTCAACCTGGCGAGTCGCGCCGCATCGCCGGCACCCTGCTGGAAAGTGGAGTCCTCCCCGCCAGTGCCGCCGCCATCTTTATCGAAACGCTCATCGAGGTGCGCGCGCTCTCCGATGCCCAGTCGTTCGTCAAGCTCCTCACAGAAAAGGACCGGTCGCCCCTGTGGCATCTCTACAGTGCGCTGCTCATGGCCGAGACCGGCGATAGAGGCAAGGCCGCGGCCCTCGTTCGCACCGTGCGCACCGCCGCGCCGGACGATGTCGAACTCGCCGTGGAATGCGTGAACGTCCTCATCCGCTGCCGCCTTTTCCCCGAAGCTCTGGAACTCGCGCGCTTCCTGGCCGCGAAAAACCCGCAGCGCGAACAACTCCAGTTTCTCGCTGCCGCCTGCCACACAGCGCTCGGCCACACGGCGGAGGCCCGCGAAGCCTACCAGAAAATTCTCACATCCAATCCCGCGAGCACCACCGCCCGGGAGGCGCTCGCTTCCCTCGCCGCCAGCAGCGGTCAGGAAGGCTCAGAGGAAATCGTTACCGTTAGCATTCCCCCGGTCCCGCTGCCAGCCGCCCTCGCCGCGAAGCTGCCCAGGCCGCACGCGCCCCTCGCCGACGCCGGCGGGCAGTCGGTCGTGCATCTCTATCGCGTCACCGGGCTCCAGCTTCACACTAGCGAGCCGCTGCGCCAGACCACCCGCGGCGCCATTCGCATTCTGGATGAAGAAGGCATGTCGCTCTTCAACACCATGCGCTTTCCCGTGCAGCCCCTCGCGCAGCGACTCTGCATTCATTACCTCCGCGTGCTCGATGCCACAGGCCAAGTCACCGCCGAGGCCAAACTCCAGGACCACTACAGCCTCGACGGCGGCGGCACCGGCAGCGGCAAGGTCATCCACGTCCCCATCCCCGGCCTCACTCCTGGCTGCACCATTGACTACGCATGGACCATCGAAAATGCCGGCACCGGCGGCGCCATTGATTACACCCGTCACGTCTTCGGTCTCGCTGAACCCTGCCGCCTCGACTCCTGGTTCATCACTGGCGACACCTCAGCCCTCAAGTTCGCCACCACGCGCAATCTTCAGCCGGAACGCGACGGCGACTCCCTGGTCTGGATCGAAACCAGGCCCGTCGAGTTCACCAACAGCCTGCTGCTCTCCGGCGGCGCAGAGCCCCTGCCCATCCTCCACGCCGGCACTCCCAGCAGCAGTTGGGAAAAGCTCGGGCGCGACTACCTCGACCAAATCCGCGACCGGCTCGCCACGAATCCAGCAGTCACCACCGCAGCGCACGACACCATCGCCGGACTCCGCACCCGTGAGGAACGCATCGCCGCCCTCAGCATGCTCGTGCGGGACAGCATCAGTTATACCGCCATCGAGTTTGGCTCGCGCGCCGTCATCCCCAACCCCGCCGCCGCCACCCTCGCCAACCGCTATGGCGACTGCAAGGATCAGGCCGTGCTCCTCCATCAGTTGCTCACCGCCGCCGCCATCCCCTCCAACCTCTGCGTCATCAACAGCCGCGGCGACATCCACAAAGACTTCCCGTGCCTGGCACAGTTCGACCACATGATCGTCGCCCTCCCTTCCGCGGACGGGAAGACGAACGACTTCATTGATCCCAGCTACAAATACCTCTCGCCCGTCGCCGGCTTCGCCCCCTCCGGCCTCGAATCGCGCACCGCTCTCATCCTCGACCGCATCACCCCTCGCCTCGCAGTCACCCCCGCGCACACGACCCCCAGCGACATCCTCCTGAAGCGCGACATCACCCTGAGCGACAACGCCGACGCCGTCCTCCGCGATGCCATCACCTTCACCGGCACCCGCGCCGCCCGCCTGCGCGCCGCGCTCGCACCCCTGCCCCCGCTCGACCGTATCGCCACCGTGCGCGCGCTCATCGGCTTCGACCGGCTCAGCCATCACGTCAGCGACATCCGCATCCAGAACATCAAGGAACTCCAGTCGCCCCTGCGCATCACCATTCAGTGGGAAGCCCGCCGCGCCGTCCGCAAGGATCAGGGACAACTCCTCCTCACCCTGCCCACCGTCATCGAAAGCCAGCTCCTCAACTCCGGTGATGGCGACGACGACGGCAGCGACGCCCTCCCGCTCCTCCTCACCTCCGCCGTCCACCTCCGCACCGAAGCCACCCTGCACATGCCCCCCGGCCACACCCTCGCACCGCGCGCCCCCGCCGGCAGCGATGCCGCTTTCGGCAAATGGTCACTCGCCCTCTCCCCGCCGGATGCCAGTCGCGCCGCCCTCCTCACATGGGACTGCACACTGCTGCCCGCCACCTACGCCCCGGAGCCAAAGCGCCAGCTCATAGACTTCACCCACGACGCCCTCCGCCAGCTCCAGGGCGAGTGGGAATTCACCGCCGAGTCCGTCGCCGGGCAGTAGCACTAGCCATCCGTCCCCGGCTCCTCTTTCGGCAAAGCCCGCCCGCGCTTCTCCCGCCGCCGCTTCATCAGATGCACGATCGCCTTCCAGCGTCGTTTGAAATGTCCGCCCCGCCAGCGATGTGTCAGGCGCGCCACCCTCGCCTTCATCGCATTCTTCCACCGCACCACCGCCTGCCAGGCCGCCATCGCCTTGATCGCCGCATACAGCCGCGCCTTCAGCCGCACGAGACCCTCATACAGCCTGCGAAACCACCCCACCGTCAGCAGCGACGGCTTACACACCGCAAACAGCCGCGCCAGGATCGCCGTTCCCGCCAGCTTCGCCGCTATGAGGATCGCCGTCCCCGTCAGCGCCTGACCATTCGCCGTCAGCCACACCGCGAACAAATTCACCGGCAGCAGCAACAGTCCCGGCAGCAGAAAAACCCCCATCGCCGGATACGGCGGCAGCGCCGCCAGCAGCACCTCCAGCCGCCGCAGCACCGGCAACCTCGCCACCCGCGCCATCATCGCCGTCAACCGGTCCCACAGCCATTCCTCGAAAAACATGATCATCCCCGCGATGACGACCATCGGCGGCGTGAGCAGTTTCTTGAAAAATCGGCGGATCATACAGGCGGCATCACTGTCCCCGGCGCATGGAATTGCAATCCGCACCTCAGCGCCACACCCTCACCCCGCCGGGCAGAATCAGTTTGCGCCCCCCCGGCCCTGCGCGCATTCTCTGCCGATGAATCCCCGCTTCCTCACCGGCATGGGAGTGACTGCCGCCGCCGCCGCTGCGGTGCTCTGCTGGTATCTGTTAAGCAGAGAGCCCGACCCCGCGCCGCGCTCGGCGGGGAAAGGCCAGGCTCCCGCTGCCATCGTGACTGGCCATGGGGCCTACGCTACACCCTCACCAGTTGAGCCGACGCCCGAGACAGACGCCCCCCAGCCCGGCCCGCAGTGGCTGGACTCCCGCGGCCGCGATGCTGCGGGCCTCATTGCCGCCTGGGACATGGCCCGCGGCGATGCGCTCCTCCTGGAGGCAGCGAAGAGGTTCCCCGGCGATCCTCTCGTCTGCTCGGCCATGATCCAGCACGCAGGCGGCAATGCCCGGGAGGCGATGCCCTGGATCGAGCGTCTGATCGCCGCGGAGCCCGACAATCCTGAGGGCCTCTATCACAAAGCGTGGGCACTCATGGCCGGCAATGACCGTGCCGGAGCCATCGAGGCCCTGCGTCAGGCCGGAACACTTCCCGGCCCCCGCAACACTCACCTCCCCGAGCGCATGCTGGCCGTTCGCGAAGCCGCCTCCGCAGGTGCAGCCACACGCGGTGACGCCGCGAGACAGGCCCTCGCCGTCGCGCGACAGCGACGTTCATCCGATCCCGGGTCACATTCCCCCCTTTTCGAAAGCTCCACCAGTGCACCGGGCGGAATTCCCGCTGCCCTTACTCAGGAACTGGCAGCAGCCAAAGCTGTGGGAAATGAGGCCCGGCGCATGGAGATCATCGGGATCGGGATCTCCACCGCCGAGCAGCATTCCAGCGGTGGGGCTGTTTCGCTATGGGAGGAACTCAATGCCCGCAGTCTCGCCTTCAATTTCGTGGTCGGCCTCCCCGACGACACCGAAGTTGGCGGCCAGGGACGCACTGCTGGTTCCATCAGGGCAGAAGAGCACACCCTGAGCAGTGACCTCAGGTTATTGCTCAATCAGATGGTTGCCGTGAGGACTCTCATCAGGGAAGCCAGCGACGATGTGATTTGGAATTATGTCGAACTCTTCGCCCGGCACGGCGAAGTGGCGGCCCAAAAGTGGCTGCTGGAGCAAAACGGACAAACCCAGGGAACAGATGCTGCGGCGGCCGGCGATGCAGAGTGAGGCGCAAAGTCCGCCGTCGCCGGGTGGGGTCCATCCCGGAACGGAACAAAGCCCCCCGGTGGCTCCGAACCGCAGCGCGGTTCCCCCATGAGGAGCCGGGGGTGAAACCCTGACCCTTATACGGAAGTCTGATCCCGAAGGGATCACAGCCATTAGCCGGTGGTTGAGGGAGCATAGCGACCGATACCACCGGTTAGATTGGAGCACATCTCCCGATCCCGGAGGGATCGCAGC
>JANOZA010000626.1:0-6944 GCA_031429155.1 Verrucomicrobiota bacterium
ATCGTACGGAATCTCCGGGCCTGGGAAACGCATTACGTCGTGCGGCCAAATGTGCAGTACTTTCTTTGCGACGGACTGAGAGTGAAGAACGCTGTCTATGGCGTGTATCACCCGGACTACGACGCTCACGTGTATCGCGACCTCGACTTCGACAATATCAACAGCGAGCCCATTAACCGCGGTCACGACGACGAGAGTATCCAGTATGGCGACTTCACCTACGAGCGTCTCACGCTCGCCAACTGCCGCGTCGGTCGCGATCCGCTCATCCAGATGGCTTGCACGGCGCCGAAGTCTGGCGTGTCCGGATTCTTCAAAGACTTGCGCATCGTGAACTGCAAATCCCAAACGAACGTCGTGGACCTCGGCGGCGGACCGCGGAATGACAAACTGGAGCACGCCGTGCGCTACTATTTCCTCACCGGGGATGACGGCTCCGCTCTCGGCATTAAGCGAAATCTGGATGGCGATGTAGTGGTGGCGAGCCGCAAGTTCCCAGACGAACTCAAGGACTACGGCAATGGTGGAGGAATGGACGGATGGACTGGCCCTGACGTCGTGCTCTCTGTCGTCAAGCGCATGGAGTTTCCTCAACTGCTCGCACCGAAGGATGACCTTCCACCGGCCACGCTTATCACCCGCATCCGCCGGAATGGCGACAAGCTGCTCGTCTCAGGCGTCGCTCACGATGATGGTTCCGTGGCGTCCGTTTCCATCAACGGCACCGTGGCAAAGATCACCGCGCAGCATGCGGGCCTGGCGGATTGGGAGTGTACTGTCGCCGCCACGGCGGAGCTAGCCACGAAGTCACGCGATGCCGCGGGCAATGAGGAGCGATGGGCTCAGGTGGCGAAAGTCACCCCGTAGAGGCAGCGCCGCTACGCCCAGGTAATGTCGCTGACCTTCACCGGCACCCCGCCAGCGGCAGCGGATTTGTCGGCGGCAAAGATCACCTGGTGGCTGCGCAGCGCGTCCTGGAGGCTGGTGAGCGGCATATCCTGTCCCGCTTCCAGGGCCTTGAAGAACGCCTCGAATTGCGTCTGATACGGATGGTCCGCAACGTCGCCGCTGTCTATCGGATGAATGCTCAACTCGCTCCACTTCGCCTTGTTCAGCGACGCGATTTTGTTCGTGTGCAGCTTTCCATCCAGCAGACTGCCCTCGCTGCCGACGAGGTGAGTGTGGAAATAGTAAGGCTGGAAGCAATCAATGACACTCGCGCACTTGCCCGCCCGCCCGTCGGCGAACTTCAGCAGTGTCGTCGTAGTCGTAGGATACTCATAGACTGAGAAATGCGGGTGCGTGCTCTGGCTGTTGAGCGCGATAACGGTGTCCACGTCTCCGTCCATGCACATTAGCAGCGCATCCATGGCATGACAGCCGGCGCTGAGAAGACTACTGCCGCCGCCGGACTTCTTGACGTTCCAGCGATACTGTCCGTACCACGGACCGACGCCGTGATAATAGTCAACCTCGCCGTAATGAACCCGACCGAGCATCCCATTATCAATGACACTCTTGATGGTGGAGAACTGCCCGCTGTGCCGCACTTCAAAGCACACGCAGGTCTTTACGCCCGCCTTTTTCACCGCCCGGTCGATGACCATGCACTCGTCCCACGTCAGAGCGATGGGCTTTTCCAGAATGAAATGCTTGCCATGCTCTGCTGCCATCACCGCGTACTGCGTGTGGTCCCACGGGTAACCGGTGATGTCCACCACCTCGAGGTCCGGCTGACTAAAGAACGCCTGCGCATCCGTGAAGCTCTTCACAGGAGTGCCGTATTTCGCGCTGAGTTCCGCATCATCCAGCGGGCGGCTGCTGAGAATGGAGGTGACCTTTGACTGCTTCGTAGCTTGCAGAGCAGGAATGTGAGCCGTGGCGGCCCAGCCGTAGCCGACGATGCCGGTGTTGTAGATTTTTGCCATAGGTGGGGGTGGTGAAGTGAACGGACAGACTACGGACAGTTTTCCGCCGCGCGCAAACACATCCCGGTCCGGTTTACATACTTTTCGCCGGTGAATCCACTGCCTCAAAAGCAAAGCGAGACCAACCTCAGCCGCCAATTGACAGCCGGAAAGCGGCGACTAGTCTGCGCGCCCTTTTCCCGGGTAATCCGGGGGAATGGAACCCCTGCCCTCCGTCCCCTGCGGTCATTCAGTGACGCGGCCCGGAGCACACACAGGGCGCAACATCATCCACACACACCACATGTCCAAGGCTCAAGCTCTCACAGCACACACCCGCAAGCGCAGCGGTTCCGGCGCTCTCACCTCCCTCCGCGGCGAAGGTCTCATCCCCGCCGTCGTTTATGGCAAGACGCAGCCCAGCTTCAACGTCCGCCTCAGCCGCAAGGAAGTTGAAACCGTCCTCCACCACTCCGCCTCCGAGCAAATCCTCGTCAACCTCACCATCGAGGATCTCAACGAGACCAAACTCGCCCTCATCCAGGACGTGCAACACAACCCCCTCACCGGGATGATCACCCACATTGACTTCCACGCCATTCGTGAAGACGAGATCATTCACGCCAACGTGCCGCTCGAACTCATCGGCGACGCCGCGGGCGTCAAGGCTGGCGGCCTCCTCGAACACCTCTTCCACATGCTGGAAATCAAGTGTCTGCCGAAAGACCTGCCGGACTCCATCCAGGCCGACGTCTCTGGTCTCGAACTCAACGACAGCCTGCACATTCGCGATCTCATCCTGCCTCCCGGAGTCAAGATCACCGCCGATGGTAATATCATCGTCGCCCTGGTTTCTGAGCCGAAAGTGGCAGTCGAGCCTGTCGCCGCAGCCGCTCCCGCCGCTGATGCCAAGGGTGCCGCCAAAGGTGCCCCCGCCGCCGCCAAAGGTGCCGCTCCCGCTGCTGATGCCAAGGGCGCCGCTAAAGCCGCCCCGGCCAAGCCCGCCGGCAAAAAGTAGTCCCCCCATCAATTCACGAACGGGCACCGGTGCAGAACCGGTGCCCGTTTTTTTGTGACGCGGGTCTGGCGAAAGCCTCACCGCGTATGGCGTCGTCCGGGCCCGCCTCGAATAAATTACCACGGCCACTTGCCCCGCGGGCGCGGGCGCGGGCTAGCGTGGCGTGGTTGCGTTTGAGGGCGGGGTGTAATTCACCGTTTTCATCAACGCATTCAGTTCAGCATCCAGCTTCGCGTTCAGGGCGGAGTCGGATGCGAGGTTCTTGATTTCGTAAGGGTCAGCGGTTAGGTCGAAGACTTCGGTGAACTCGGGGAGATCCGGAAATTTCACCAGTTTGTGCGTCGCGGTGCGGAGGGCGTAGCAGGTCGGCACGTCACCGAGTTCCTTGTAGTATTCGGCGAAGAACGACGTGCGCCAGCCCGCCGGTTTGCGGCCTGCGGCGAGTTCCTTCCAACTCGCGCCCTGCATCTCGGGCGGGATGGGCACGCCGGCGAGGTCGAGGAAAGTGGGCGCGAGGTCCACGTTGATCACCATGTCATCCACGGTGGTGCCTTTGCCGAACAGGCGCGGGTAGCGGACGAGGAACGGGATGCGGAGCGACTCGTCGTAGAGCGAGCGTTTGTCGCCGGAGCAGTGTTCTCCGAGGAAAAAGCCGTTGTCGCTCGCATAGACGACGACGGTGTCTTCGGCGAGGCTGAGTTCGTCGAGAGCCTTGAGCAGCCGCGCGATGTTCTCATCCACGCCAGCGATGTGGCGCAGGTAGTCGAGATGCACCGCGTTGTCGGCTAGTCCCTGCGGCAGTTCGCCGGATTTCGGGTCGGGCTTTTGCCACGGTGAAGGCACGCGGCAGTTGGGCACGGGGCGCGTGGTTTCGCCGGCGTGGAGTCCGCGCAGTCGCTCGGGCAGATTGTTGCCGCCGCGCGGATTGTGCGGGCTTTTGAATCCGACGACGACGGAGAACGGGCGCTCCCTGTTCTGCTTCATGAACTCAATGGCGAAGTCGGAGGCCACGTCGTCCACCCAGCCTTTGGTCGGCGCGTCGGTGCCGTTGACTTCAAACGGGCAATCCTGATATCGCCCGTGTCCGGTGTAGCTCGCCGAGTAGTCAAAGCCGGGCCGTTGGCCGCGCTGCTCACCCATGTGCCATTTGCCGATGTAGGCGGTCTGATATCCGGCGGCGCGCAGCAGCGTGGCGTGCGTCACGCTCCCGGCGGGAAATGACGTGTTGTTGTTGGTGACGCCGTTGAGGTGATTGTAGCGGCCCGTGAGGAACGCTGCGCGGCTCGGCGCGCAGAGCGAAAGCGTGACGAAGGCATTGCGAAACCGCACGCCCTCCACCGCGAGCCGGTCCATGCCCGGAGACTTGAACCACGGGAAGCGCGCCCGCTCGCCTTGCTCGCGCTGCACCACACCCATCGCATCCCAGCGATGATCATCGCTGTAGATGAAAAGGAAGTTCGGCTTTTTGGCGGGGGCATCTGCGGCCTGGAGCGCGGCCAACGGCGCGAGCAGAACAGTGACTAGTAGAATTAGGGATTTCATGGTGGATGGTTCGTTACTCCTTTGTTTGTTTCGGCATAATCAACGTCTTCATTTCTTTGGGCGCGAGTGCCCTCAATTCAGTGAGCATGGCGGCGTGTTCGGATTTGGTCGAGAGATTGGTCCATTCATGCGGATCGTTCTCGATGTCGTAGAGTTCCTCGTCGCCTCCCTTGAAGTGAATGTAGCGCCAGCGCTCGGAGCTGATGGCGTAGCTCTCGGGTTGATCGAGATGGGTGATCGCGGCGTGCGGCCAGGGCGTGGATGGGTCGCGCAACAACGGCACGAGACTGCGGCTTTCGATGCCCGCCTTTTCCGGCAGTCCGCACAGGTCGGTGAGCGTCCGAAACAGATCAACGAGGCTGACAGGACGGTCACACACCGAGCCAGCGCGCGTGCCTTCGGGTAAACCATGCGCACCGCGCGGCACCCGCACGATGAGCGGCACCCGGGCGCAGACGCGCCAGCCGGTGAACTTCTGCCAGTGCTCCTTCTCGCCGAGATGCCAGCCGTGATCGCTCCAGAGCACCACGATGGTGTTGTCGCGCTGCGGGCTTTTTTCCAGCGCATCAAGCACACGGCCGAGCATCGCGTCGGCAAAGTGAATGGACGCGAGGTAAGCCTGAATGCCTTGCTTCCACTGACCCTCCTTCTGAATGTGCTCGAGGTAGCGATTGCGCCCGAGCTTCTGACCCGCGGGCGGAACGTCATCGAGATCTTCCGCCTTGTAGCCCGGCCCGGCTTGAATCGTCTCCAGCGGGAACGGCTCAAAATACTTCTTCGGCACGAACCACGGCTCGTGCGGACGGTAGAGACCGCACGCGAGGAAGAACGGCTTATCGTGCGTGCGCTGGAGTTGCTCGCCGATCCACTTCGTCACCAGCCAGTCGCCACCGAACTCCTCGTCCGTCACGTCGAGCGCGGCCCAGTCGGTTTCGTCATACTGCCATTCGCCCGCGCGCGGCAGATTCACGGGGCGCCTGGTCGGATAAAATGTGCGCGGGAACGGATTGTCCTTCGCTTTGTCCGGGAAGTAATCATCCCACGACTGCGGGTCGATCACGTAGTGGAGCATCTTGCCGGAACCTGCGGACCAGTAGCCGTTCCGCGAAAAGTAGCGCGGCATCAACTCCGCATCCGGCAGCACCTCGCGCATCTTCTGCCGGTTGTTGTAAAGCCCCGAGCGATGCGGCGGCAGCCCGCTCATGATCGCCGCGCGCGAAGGATTGCACGACGCCCCGGCACAATAGGCGTTTTTGAACAAAACACCGCTCGCCGCGAGTCGGTCGAAGTTTGGCGTCTTCGTCTGCGGATGCCCGCCGAGGCAGCCGATCCAGTCGTTGAGATCGTCCACCGCGATGAAGAGGACGTTGGGCTTGTCCGCAGCATAGGAATGGCCGGACAGGAGCGCAATGGCAGCAAAGAGGATAGAGCGAAATTTCATTGGGGCTTCTTTGCCGGTGAAGCATCGGCGCGAAGAAATCGCAGCCAGCGCACGGGAACGTCGTTCGCCTGCCTCGCGCCGGGCGTGCTGCGGCCTTCGGTCACGAGACGGGTCATCGTGGCGGTGAGTTCAGCGACGAGGTCGGGCTTTTCGGTCCAGAGGTTTTTCGTTTCGCCGAGATCGGTGGCGAGATCGTAGATCTGGCCGGTTTCCGCGACGCCCGGTGCGCCCGCGAAGCCGCCGCCCTTTTGACCGAAGATGATTTTCCACGCGCCCTTGCGCAGCGCGGGCAGGCCGCTCGATGCGTGGCTGATGGCGAATTCGCGCACCGGTTTGTCGCCGCCTTTGAGCAACGGCAGGAGGCTCACGCTGTCTTCGCCGGCATTGTCGGGCAGCTTCGCGCCGAGCGTATCGGCGAATGTGGCCATGATGTCCGTCTGCTGCACGAGCGCGTCGCAGCGCGTGTTCGCCTTCACGACGCCCGGCCAGCGCACGATGAACGGCACGCGATGCCCGCCTTCCCACGCATCGGCTTTGTAGCCACGCAGCGGGCCACTGGGGAAATGGCCCTTCGCCTCCAGCTCCTTCGCGCCGACGTAGGGCGCACAGCCGTTGTCGCTGGTGAAAATGACCAGCGTCTTTTCCGCTGCGCCGCTTTTCTCCAGCGCAGCGAGCACGCGGCCCACGGTGGCGTCGGTCTGCATCACGAAGTCCGCGTAATCGTTCAGCCCGCTCTTGCCGCGCCATTGCTCCGTCGTCGCGATGGGCGTGTGCGGCGCAGTGAGCGGGAGATAGAGAAAGAACGGCTCCGGCTGCTTCGCGGACTTCTCGATGAACGCGCACGCACGGTCGCCGAGCGCGGGCAGGATGCCTTCGAGCTTCCAGCCCGCGAGCGCCGGGCCGGGCAGGCTGGCCTGATTCTTCGTCAGCGCTGCAGCCGGCAGGAACTCGCCCGGAATGCCGATGGTGCGGTCGTTCTCGATGAAACAAAACGGCGGCCAATTCGGGACATCAGTGCCGAAGTATTCATCGAACC
>JANOZA010000627.1:0-7038 GCA_031429155.1 Verrucomicrobiota bacterium
CGGTCCGTGTTGGCTGATTGGAGGATGAAGGCATCCGCAGGCAGTACCGCGTCCTAACTAAAGTACAACTGCTATAATCGGAAAATCTTTCGACTCCCGGAAAACCCGGGAAACCTGGAGGTTAAGTGCGTGGGCCTTGCAGATCATCCCGTGTGCCTCCGCCTTCCTTGACGCCTCCAGATGCGCCGTCATAGTCGGCCCTCCCGTAGCCCCGGAATAACTTAACGGCGCGGCGCTCTTACTCTCACTACCATGGAAAACGTCATCATCATCGGAAGCGGCTGTGCCGGCTGGACTGCTGCTCTTTACACCGCCCGCGCCAATCTCACCCCCGTCGTTGTCACCGGGAAGCAAATTGGCGGACTCCTGACCACCACGACCATCGTGGAGAACTATCCCGGCTTTCCCGAGGGCGTGGATGGCTACCAACTCATGGTGAACATGCAGCAGCAGGCAGAGCGGTTTGGCGCGAAGGTGAAACTTGGCAGCCAGGTGGAAGCTGTGGATCTGACGCAGCGGCCCTTCAAGGTCACCATAGACGGTGAAGTGGTGCTCACGAAAACCATTATCATTTCCACCGGCGCGGGGCACCGGCACCTGGGTATCGAAAGCGAAGAAATCCTCAAAGAGGACGGCGTCACCTACTGCGCCACCTGTGACGGCGCATGGCCGCGCTACCGCAATAAGCCGCTCGTCGTTGTCGGCGGCGGTGACTCGGCGTGCGAAGAGGCGCTCTACCTCACGCGCTTCGGCTCTGTCGTTCATCTCATCCACCGCCGTGAGGAATTGCGCGCTTCAAAAATCATGGCCGACCGCGTGCTGGCGCATCCCAAGATCAAGCCGGTCTGGAACAGCGTCGTCACCGAAATTCTCGACGTGACTAAGAAGGACGTGACCGGTGTGCGCCTGAAGAACATCGTCACCGGTGAGGAATCAGTGCTCGACTGCACCGGGGTGTTCATCGCCGTCGGTCTCGTCCCGAACACGCAACTGTTCGCCGGGGTCATTGATATGGACAAGGACGGCTACATCATCCCGCAGCACGGCGCGAAGACGAACGTGGAGGGCGTTTTTGTCTCCGGCGACTGCGCGGACCGGCACTATCGCCAGGCGATCACTGCCGCCGGCATGGGCTGCATGGCGGCCATTGATTGCGAGCGGTATCTAGCCAGCCAGGAGGAATGAGGCCCGGTCAAGGAGCCGGTGCCGCTTTATAAAAGGCGCGCGTCCCGGACGCTGGACGAGTGAACGTCACGATGCCGGTCGGCCCCACGATCGCAGTATCCACGACGGTCCACGAACTCATGTTGGCGGACTGGAGCAGTTGGTATTCTTCTCCCCGCAGTCCGCGCACCGTTAGTGTCGTGCCGCCGTCAACTGCCGGGGCGCTGGTGATGCCGGCTTGCACGGCGGAGAGGGAAATATTTCCCGCATCGAAGACGACGGGCAGGATGTCGCCGCTGGCGGAGAGAGCGTGTTTCTCGACCGGGGCATCGGCAAAGCCCAGCACGGCACTGGTGCCCGGGGTGGCGCCGGGAGCGATGTCGAACTGAGAGGTGAGCAGGTTTTTGACTCCCGCTGTGAAGAGGGTGCTGCCTGGCAGGGTGAGCGTGACGCCAAGCCTTCCGCTGGCTTCCTGGCTGCGATTGAGCGCGAGGACGCCGCCGCCGGCATCGGGTCCGGCGGTGATCCGGCCATTGCTGAGAATTGCAGGGTTATAGGTGAGGGTGAATTGGAGCGCGTGTTCGTTGCCGGTGGCATTGAAGATGACGGGGACGAACACGCTGCCGCCGATGTCACCGGGGCTGTCGGTGAGGGATGTGGTGCGCGGATTCGTGAGGACGATGAGGCTCGCAGGGTTGGTGGTGATGGTGCCGGAGGGGTTGGTGCCGGTGAGCGTGTAGAGGCCGGAGTCGGAGAACTCGAGTTTGTTCACGATGAGGGTCGGGGTGTGAGTGCCGGCGTACTTTTCGCTGTCATTGATGGGATTTCCGGCAAAGCGCCACTGGTAGGTGAGCAGCGGAGAACCGCCGATGATGGCGGGGATGCTGAGGTTCATGCCCTCAGGATGATTCCCCGTGGGCGGATGGGTGATGACGTAGGGGGCGATGGCGGTGGCGGCTTGCCAGTTGAGTTTCACCACGCCCTCCGCGCCATCCACGGCGATGAGATAGCCAGTGCCGCTGTTGACGTGAAAGGTGACGGTGGCGGGGCTGTTGAGGCCGTTGCTGAGAGCGGAGGCGACGGGTGTGAGGTTGCCGAGCGCGTTGCCAGTGTAGATGGCGAGGCGGGCATCGAAGGTGCTGGCCTCGGTGCTGAGGGCGGCATCGCCGGTGAGCGTGGCGGTCCAGAAGTACCAGATGGAAGTGGCGGCCGGGCTGCCGGCGTGAGCGGGTTCGCTGGCCTCTGCGGTGCTGTAGCGCGTGCTGCCGCTGGTATTGCCGCTGGCACCGCTGATGGTCAGGGCATTGGAAAAGTGGTCGTTGCGGGCAGGGTTGATGGCGATCTCGATGGAGCCGGCGGCTCCGTTTTTGCCGTCAATGGCGATGCGATAGAGCGTTCCGGAAACGGCATTGAAGGTGACGCGGCTGGTGGTGGCCGCGCCGTCGTCGTCATTGGAGGCGACCGCCGCGAGGGCGCTGACGGTGCCGCCGGTATAGACGCCGAGGAGGGTATCAAAAGTGCTGCCGGCGGTGGTGATGACGGCCGGGGCGGTGGCCGGCGCGGTCCAGGTGTACCACACGGACTTGCCGCCGGCGTTGGCTGCGTGGTTCGGTTCGCTGGACTCTTTGGTGGCTGAGTAGTTGCGGCCGGAGGTGGCGGCGCTGACACCGGTGAGGGGGGTGGCACTTGCGAAGTTGTTGTTCGGCGGAGCGGTGCCGGTGTAGGTAATGAGGATGCGTGTGACGTTATTGGTTTCGTCGGATTCCTGCACACGGTTGTCTGGATCCACGGCGGACTCCAGCCAGTAGGTGCCAGGCGGAACATTGGTCACATCTATCCACTGATCCGTGAGGGTCTTGCTGTAGATGTCGCGCCAGCCGACACTGATTCCCTGGAGTAGGCCGCTGTAATAGACACTGCTCGACGGTGCGCCCGGCAGGCTGAGGTCGTGAGATCCAAGGTCTATGATGGCGAAGCTGGTCTTGTCGCCGGCGGCTACAATGTCTCCGACACCGTTTCCTGCTGTGACCGCGCGGAGGTGAAATTGCAGCCAGCCATCGAAGTGGAGGTGGCCGTGGTCGGGATGGAAGCTGAACGTGCCGGCCAGGCGCTCATACCAGGTGCCGTTGGCGCGAAAGACACGCTGATAGACGGCGGGATTGGCGGTGCTGCCCCGCAGTTCCAGCGGACCTGCGCCGATATTGGCGGTGGCAGTGGTCACACGGAGGAGGGTGCGCCCGGGAATTTGATTCTGATCCAGCTCCCAGCCGTGCATGTAGCTGTTGGCTACGCTCTCCACTGAAATGATGTCCGGCAGCAGTGGCAGGGTGCCCCCTCCCGTCACGCCCCATGAGAGACTGAATTCCCCGGTGCCGCCCGTGCCGCCCTTCACTTGAATGCGATACACGGTGCCGGCGACGGGGGCGAAATTCGCCACTGCCTCCACGCCCGCCGCTGCGGTTGCCGTGACCACCGGTGTCAGCGCACCCACAGCGTTGCCGGTGTAAATGCCCACGAAGGAAGCCATATCCTGACTGAGCACGCCGACGGCGCCGCCCGTGCTGGCGGGCGCGGTCCAGCGGTACCAGACGGAACTTCCGGTATTCGGTTCGCCGGCCTCACCGGTGGCGCGGAAATTGAAGCCGTTCAGGACGCCCTGGCCGCCGTTGAGCACCACTGCGGCGGCGAAATTGTCATTCGTCAGCGCCACCGGATCCCATCTCAGGGTGGCGTTGCCGGTTGCCCCCTGGTAGCCGTCTATGGCCACGCTCACCGGGTTCGCCGGACTGACGGTGAAAGTAATGAGACTGGCGCTGCCGTCTCCGCCGTCATCATCGGAGACAATGGCCGTCAGTGCATTTACCGCAGAGCCCGTGTAGGCTGCCAGAGTGGTGTCGTAGCTGCTGCCGTTCGTGCTGACAATGAACCGGTCCTTCGCCGCCGGCGTAAAGCGGTGCCAGACGGAATGCCCCCCGGCGATATTGGCGTGCAGTGGTTCGCCGGGCTGGCTTGTGGCTGTGGCAGTGCTGCCGGACGAGAAGGAGCCGCTGCCCGTGGCGATGATTGTGGCCGCAGCGAAGTTGTCATTGGCAGGCGCGGCATAGGCAGAGGGGGCTAGCGCAGCGCCGAGGATGAGGGAGAGAAACCGGGGGATTTTCATGTGGGAACAAACAGGTAATGAAATGGCCGGGCAGACTCCTGACCGGCCGATTGTAGGAGTAAACGACCACCGTCACTCTGCACTGCGGAAGACCAGGCGCAAGCAGGGCGGAAAAGTTCCCCGTTTACGCCGCGGACTCCGGCGGTGAAGGAGCGCCTAATGTCGCGACTTTATACGCTCAAGAAGCAAGCTCAGGCCGCCGCCGCGGGACCGGAATCGGATGCGCCGCGGGCGGAGGCGATAGACTTCAGGGCGGAACTAAATGAGCAGCAATATGCTGCCGTCACTTCCCCTCCGGGGCAGGCGCTGGTGCTGGCAGGGGCAGGTTCGGGGAAGACACGGACGCTGACTTACCGGGTGGCCTATCTTCTGGAGAATGCTGTCGCTCCCGAAAACATCCTCCTGCTCACTTTCACGAACAAAGCCGCCCGCGAAATGCTGGAGCGGGTGGATCACTTGCTGCCGGGCAGAACCGGCGGGCTGTGGAGCGGCACCTTTCATTCCATCTGTAACCGCATTCTCCGCCACCACGCCACGCTCGCGGGTCTGAATCGCGGCTTCACCATTCTCGATGCCGAGGATTCGAAGTCCCTCATGTCGAAGGTCATCAAGGAAAGCGGCATTGCCAAGCAGGTGGAAAATGCCACCGGCGAGAAGTTCCCCAAAGCCCCGGTCATCCAGGGGCTGCTCAGTTTCGCCACCAATACCAAAAAGCCACTCGATGAGGTGGTCCGTTCGCAGTTCAGTCCCGATCCGGATATCCTGCACGCCATTGAGCGCATCGCGAAGCTTTACGACAAGAAGAAGCGCGCCGCCAACTCTCTCGACTTCGATGACATGATGACGCGCGTGCTGGAACTGTTCGCGGAACAGCCAGCCGTGCTCGCGCAGTATCAGTTTCAGTTTCAGTTTATCCTCGTGGATGAATACCAGGACACGAACCCCATCCAGAGCGACCTCATCAATGCCCTCGCCGGGCAGCACGGGAATGTTATGGTCGTGGGCGATGACGCGCAGAGCATCTACTCATGGCGCGGCGCGGACTTCCGGAACATCATCAGCTTTCCCGAGCGCTTCCCCTCCGCCCAGGTTTATAAGATCGAAACCAATTACCGCAGCCGGCCGGAGATCCTCGCGCTGGCGAATGCCGCCATCCAGCCTAACCAGAAGCAGTTCCCAAAGACTCTGCGCGCCGCCCGCGATCCGGCGAAGCAGAAGCCGGTAATGGCCGCGCTCTATTCGCCGCAGGAGCAGGCTACGTTCGTCGCCCAAAGGATGAGCGAACTGAACGCTGAGGAAGGCATTCCATGGAATGAAATGGCGGTGCTCTACCGTGCGCACTTTCAGAGTATGGATGTGCAAATGCAGCTCACTCAGGACGGCGTGCCCTTCATGGTCACGAGCGGCCTCAAGTTCTTCGAGACTGCACACATCAAGGACTTCAGTTCCTTCCTCAAACTCGCCGTCAATCTGCGCGACGAATCCGCCTTCGACCGCATCGTCCGGATGATTCCCGGCATCGGCGCCGGCACCGCGGCCAAGATGTGGCTCCTGTGGATGACCCATGCCGCGACCCTGGGAAATGAACTTCCGAAATCATTCTCGGAGTTCATGACGAAAATCAAAGTTCCCGCCCGCGCCGAAAAAGACTGGCAGCAACTCGGCTGGACGATGGACGAATTCATCGGCGGAGACGGACAACTTCAGCCGCCGCTCAAAGTGATGACCAGCATCTGGGAAGGCGTTTATGATGCGCATCTGAAAGCGGAGTTTGAGAACTACGAGAGCCGGCGTCAGGACGTCGAGCAGTTCATGCGATTCGGAGAGCGCTTCGCAACGCTGCACGACATGCTTAGTGAACTCTCGCTGCTCAGCGGACCGGAAGCCGCCGAGGATTCCGCCAACGCCAAATCCCGCGAGGGCGTCTGCCTTTCCAGCGTCCATCAGGCCAAGGGCCTCGAATGGCGTGTCGTCTTTGTCATTTGGCTTACCGATTCCATGTTCCCCAACTCCCGCGCGCTGGAGGAAGGCCCGGAGGGCATCGAAGAGGAACGCCGCCTCTTCTACGTCGCCCTGACCCGGGCCAAGGATGAGCTTTATCTGCTCCATCCGAAATTGTGGCCCAAGAGCTACACCGGCGACATGTGGCAAACGCCGTCCCGCTTCCTCGCCAATCTCCCGCGCGAGTCCCTCGATGAATGGCGGATCGGGCGGTGACGCGGTTGCGCACTCTGACCGGAAACTGTTCAAGTTCGCCCCATGGAAAACGACGATCAGAAACGTGACGCCCCTGTAGAGCCCGCCGGGGATCAACCAGTAGCCAGCATTTCAGAAAGCCTCAAGATGCGGCTGCTGGAGCGCATCGGTGAATGGATCATTCCAAAGGTGAAGGGCCTGGCGCCGATGCTCGTGAATCGCTACTTCCTGGATGAGTCGCTCGTGTATGAAATGCTCTACACGAGAGACATTGGGAAGGTGCCGCAATCGAACTGGATCAATTATAGGCTGGATGCCCACCACTACCCGAAGCAGGTGCGCAGCGCGGAGGCATCCCGCAGCGGCCGGTCCAGGTCCATCAAACTTCCTTATTCCGAGGTCATCAACTTCACCACGCATCCGGATGCGAAGATCACCGTCCGGGCGGAGATCAAACCTTATCAGATGGCCAAATCTCTGGAGGAGCGCACGAATGAAATCATTCGCCGGTTCATTGC
>JANOZA010000628.1:0-2220 GCA_031429155.1 Verrucomicrobiota bacterium
ACACCGACCACACGCCGCTCCTCGACATCTACAAAGCCGTGCGCGAGACCGACGGCGTCAAGCACGCCTTCGTCGCCAGCGGCATCCGCTACGACCTCTTCCTCCACGACAAAGGCACCACGCCCGAGGTCAAAGCGAGCCACGAGAAATACGTCGAAGAACTCGCCGCCCACCACGTCCCCGGCCGCATCAAAGTCGCCCCCGAGCACACCAGCGACCACGTCCTGAAGGTCATGCGCAAACCCTCCTTCAACCTCTTCTACAAGTTCAAAGAGAAGTTCGACGCCGCCGCAAAGAAAGCCGGCAAAGCCTCCACGCCCGTCATCCCCTACTTCATCAGCAGCCACCCCGGATCGCGTCCGGAGGACATGGCGGAACTCGCGCTCAAGACCAAGGACCTCGGCTTCCGGCTCGAACAAGTCCAGGACTTCACCCCCACGCCCATGACCGTAGCCACCGAGATCTACGCCACCGGCACCCACCCCTACGACGGCAGCAAAGTGGACGTCGCCCGCACCCCCGAGGAAAAGCAAACCCAGCGCAGCTTCTTCTTCTGGTACAAGCCCGAAATGCGGACCATGCTCCGCCAGACTCTGAACAGGCTCGGCCTGAAACACATCGCCGCCCGCCTCCTCGACGAGCGCCAGCCAACCACCGACGTCACCCCGCCCCCGCACATCACCCCCTGCGGCAGGGAGGTTCGCAAGGAACCGGCTCCAGGGCCTGCCGGAGGATTCTTCCGAAAACAACGCCGCAAAAAATAACTGACAAATTCAATCCTGAATCCGCCCCCGCTGGTGGCGGCGGTCCGGTTGCCGGAGAAGTTATCTGGGAATTGGCATACGAAAATCACGCAAGAACTACCACTGCGATGAGATCAAGGCCCACGGGGAAGCCGAAGCAAGGGCGCTGCTTGCCGCTGGCCTTGCCGAAGCCAGGGCTTACGCATGGAAGATTCCTTAAATTATGGCTCGTACAAATAATTATATGCGATAGGTGAGGCGGGCATGAAACCCGCTTCCCTAACATTACCATCCTGCCTGACTCCCGAACAACTCGCCGCCAGTGAGCGCCTGCGCGCCCGCTTCGCACAACTTCCCGACCGCCGGATGCAGGGGCGCATCCTCCATCGCCTTGATGAAATCCTCATGGTCGCCCTCTGCTCGATCCTTTCGGACAACGACGCCTTCACAGACCTAGCCGCGTTCGCAAAGTCCCAGATGGCATGGCTGCGCACCTTCCTCCCGCTTCTCTCAGGAGCCCCCAGTCACGACGTGTTTCGCAATGTCTTCATCGCCTTGCGCTCCCAAGCCCTGCTCGACATCCTCGCCGAGTGGTGCGGCGATCTCGGCGGGCGGCACGTCGCCATTGATGGCAAAGCCCTGCGCGGCAGCGACAGCCCCGCCACCGGCCAAAGCATGGTCCATGTTCTGCGCGCATGGGTCAGTGCGGCCGGCATCAGCGCCGGACAGGTGCTCTGCGCGGAAAAGAGCAACGAACTCGAAGCCCTGCCCCGCCTGCTCACCGCCCTAACGCTCAAAGGCGCCACCATCACCATTGATGCCATGGGCTGCCACCCTGAGATCGCCGAACAAATCCACCTCGCCGGGGGCGACTACGTCCTCGCGCTCAAGGGCAACCAGAAGGGAGCCCTGGCAGCCGTCAAAGAACACTTCAGCGCCGCCGCCGCGCTTGTGGCAGCCGGGGCAGAGCCCCCCGCAGCCCACCAAAAAGTGGAGACGAGGGAACTCTCCCACGGCCGGTATGAACAGCGCGTTTACACTGTCACGGAGGATCTGGAGTGGTTTGACTCCGCTTCGCTTCGCCCTGCGGGCAGCCTGCCGGCTGTCTGTCTCCCTGCGGTCGGCTCACAAGAGTTGGAAATGGGCCGGGCTGCGCAGCGTGGTACGGGTGGAGCGCACGACGCACCGGAACGGAGCGCGTGAGGAACTGAGCCGGGAAACGCACTACTACTTGAGCACTCTGGGAGCGGATGCCACGCGCCACGCGGGGCTGGTGCGGCACCACTGGTCAGTGGAAAACACCTGTCACTACACCCTGGATGTGACCTTTCACGAAGACGACTGCCAGGTGCGCGACCGCGCCGCGGCACACAATCTGTGCATCATGCGGGAACTAAGCGCCAAAGTGCTGCGCGATCACCCCGCGAAAAAATCAATGCGGGCCAAGCGAAAGCTGGCCGCCCTGGACCCGGACTTC
>JANOZA010000629.1:0-3530 GCA_031429155.1 Verrucomicrobiota bacterium
GGAAAGCCGGTTGACGCCCCGGACCCGCAGTCATAGTGCGCGCCTCCCCCCTGAAAAACCCCTCAACCCACGATCCCGGAATCGCGATGGACCTGATCTACGAAGGCAAGGCGAAGAAGCTCTTCACCACGGAAAACCCCAACGAACTGCGCATGGTGTTCAAAGATGACGCCACGGCATTCAATGGAGAGAAGAAAGCCAGCTTCGCCAACAAGGGCCGGCTCAACAAGCAACTCAGCCTGCTCCTCTATGAGGTGCTGGAGAAGGAGGGCATCGCCACTCACTTCGCCCGCGATGACGGGCCGGAATCGCTCATCGTGAAGCGCGTGGAGATCGTGCAGATCGAGGTGGTGGTGCGGAACATTGTCGCCGGCAGCCTCAAGAAGCGCACCGGTCTGCCGGAAGGCCAGCGACTGCGCCAGCCGATCATCGAGTGCTATTATAAGAGCGACACGCTCGGCGATCCGATGATCAACGATGAGCACATCCGGGAGTTGAATCTCGCCCGCGGTGACGAGGTCGAGAAGATCAAACGCAGCGCGCTGAAGGTGAACCGCATTCTCACCACTGTCTTTGGCAAAGCGAACCTGACGCTGGTGGATTTCAAACTGGAATACGGCCGGCTTTTTCCCGACAAGCACAACATCGTGCTCGCGGACGAGATCAGCCCTGACACCTGCCGCCTGTGGGACAGCGAAACCGGCCAGAAGCTGGACAAGGACCGCTTCCGCCAGGATCTCGGTGATCTCATTGAAGGCTATACCGAAGTTCTCTCCCGCGTCCAAAATGCAATCACTGCAAGCTGAAGTCACCGGTCGCTTTGACCACGCCGGCGACGCCAGCCGGCTGCTCTACACGCCGCTGCCGCGCGCTCTGACTGCGCAGGAAACCCGCCGTTACTCGGTGGACTACGAAGGCGACACCGAAGCGCTCACCGCATTCCTCACCAAAGTCCTCGCGGACCCCGTGAGCCACGCCCTGACCACCGGCGACTCCCCTGCCCTCTCCGGCTCGGCCTTTATCCTCGACTACGGCATGAAGGGCGGCGCGCTGGATCTGGAAAAGGAAACCATCCTCGCCCACCACCGCGGCGACACGGAGCCCGGCTTCACCATTCAGGCACTGCGCATCCACCGCAGGCTCTACGTCTTCGACGACAGCCACTCCCCTGACACCGCGCAGTTCGCCGACCGCTTCGTGAGAGACATCGTGAATCCCGCCATCCACACCTGGAACGTGACGGCGGCGTGAAGTTAGGCGAGCAACTCCTCCATACGGATCACCAGCGTGGGCAGAATAGCCGGTGATAGGGCGTCAGCCATCCCAACCCGACGGACTGCACCGTAACCCCCAATGCCGGGAAGCGTGTAGATGTCCGCAACAAGTTCGTCCGGGCGGATGATCCAATATTCTTCGACTCCGGCTCCGGCATAGATTGAAGCTTTTTCCAGATCGCGCTCCAGGGTGGACATGGAAACTTCGATCACGAGCGCAGCCGTCGTCGGGTGCCTGGAGGCAAACTCGGCCAGCGTGCCGCGAACAACAGCCACATCAGGCTCCGGTTCTGAATCACGGCAGGTGATCGGCTGCTCCTGCCAGACGGACAACTCCAGCCCCGCAGCGGCCCTCAGTGCGTCAATCAGCCTTTGGCATATCGTTCGGTGGCGCGGTGACTTTGGCATTTTGGCGAGGATGAATCCGTGGATGAGTTCCGACTTCTCCTCGATGAAACCCATTTCACCGAGCGCATGATACGCCTCAAGGCTCAGGGGGATCACCTGATCACGGAGAGAGGGCTGTTCGAGAAGACTGTGCATGGCGCGAGCATAGCACCGGACTCCGGCCGGGCTAAGAGAATTTTCCCGGAGCGGCTTTAGGCTGAAAGAGTATCCACCATTCCCTGACAGCCCGGCACGCGGGGCCCGTATGAGTTCGCCCCATGATTTACCGACTGCTTTGCCTTTTCGTTCTCGCCTTCACCGCTGCGGCGGCGCCGAATGCGGATCCGTTCCCGACAACGCCCAACATCAAAGGGCTCCAGGTCCAGATGGAGGAGGATGCCATCGCGCTGGGGATTCACCACGCGGGGATCAATGTGAACCTGACGGCGCTGCTCGATCTTTCCAAGAAGCCTGACAATCCGAAGCGCACCGCGGCGGGGCACGAGTTTTTTTTCAATGAGAGCTATCTGGCGTCGCTGGACCGGCAGATCAAACCGCTCTCGGACAAGGGGATCGTCTGTTATGCAATTCTGCTGACGTATGCCTCCAAAGATCCCGTGCGCGATGCCGTCTGCGTTCACGCGGGAAGCCGGCGCGATTACCAATACAGCGTGGGCGCCTTCAACACGGCGACGGAGGAGGGACGCGCGTTTCTCCAAGCTGTGACCGAACTGCTTGCAGAGCGATGGCGCGGGACGGAGCACGGGCGGGTGTGGGGATGGATCGTCGGCAACGAAGTGAACTCGCACTGGATGTGGTATAACATGGGCCGCGTCGAGCTGGCGGAAGCGGTGAGCGAATACGAGAAAGCCTTTCGCATCGTCCATGCAGCGGTGCGCACGGCATCGGCAACGGGACGGCTCTACATTTCATTCGATCACCATTGGGCGATCTCCATGCCGGGCATCAGCGCACAGGAAAGCACACCGGGGCGGGACTTCCTCGATGCCTTCGCGGCGAAAGTGCGCGAGCGCGGCGACTACGACTGGCATGTCGCGGCGCATCCTTATCCCGAAGACCTCGGCAATCCGCGCGCATGGGCCGACAAGGGCATCACCTTTGATGACAAGACGCCGAAAGTGACGTTCAAAAACCTCGAGGTGCTCTGCCGGCACCTTGAGAAGCCGGAGCTTCTCTGGAAGGGCAAGCCCCGGCGCATCATTCTGAGCGAACAGGGATTCCAGACCCTGCTGACACCTGACGGCGAGGCACTCCAGGCCGCGGGCTTTGCGTATGCATGGGAAAAGTGCCGCCGGCTGCCGCTGGTGGATGCGTTTATATACCACCGCCATGTGGACCACGCCCACGAAGGCGGCTTGCGTCTCGGACTCTGGCGCAATGCGCCGAACTCCATCGCTGATCCTCACAGCAAAAAGCAACTCTACGATCTCTTCCTGAAAGCCGGCACGCCTGCGTGGGAGGAGGCCGCGAAGTTCGCCCTGCCGCTCGCGGGGCTGAAGTCGTGGGATGAGTTGAGCGGGAAGTGAGGAAATCTGCCTTCGGTCCCGGACTCAAAGACCGATCACCGATCACCGATCACTGATCACTGCTTGATGTTTCCCCCCTCCCGGATGCAGTGCCGCCCTCCCCATGCCCTCCCGCCCCTTCATCATCGGTACTGCCGGTCACATTGATCACGGTAAGAGTTCGCTCGTCCTGGCGCTGACCGGCACTGATCCTGACCGTCTGCCGGAGGAAAAGGCGCGGGGCATGACCATTGATCTGGGGTTTGCCCATCTCGACATCGCCGACCCGGCGGACGCGGAGGTGACCTACAGTCTGGGCATCATTGACGTGCCGGGACACGCT
>JANOZA010000630.1:0-12278 GCA_031429155.1 Verrucomicrobiota bacterium
GAAACGATTTCCAAGCATCAACTCCTTGAGCGCAGTTGTTGCAACCCAAGTTCCCGCACTATGGGTGATAAAGTGAATCTGCCTAAGGCGAGGGCATCCATTCTTTAAGAGGCCTCTTAGTATTGATCCATGAGTATTTCCCTTTACCGCTACTTCCGAAGCGAGGTTTATTCCCGCCTGCCCCCATGGGAAAGTGAGGGCTGATCTAGTCGTCGCATCAGGCGTCCAATCGTACAATACCACCTTCCAGGTTGGATCGGACACCGAATTTACCAACGATGCCCGTAGATCCTGCCAATATCCATCGGCGAATTTGTTGATGATGCCTTTGTCGGGATTCCAGCCGTGTATGACAACGATCAGATTCTCCCAACCCGGGTCCAAATTGACCGGGGATAAGGTTGCAGGGTCTTCAAACCGTCCCACTCCTCCTTTGGCAAAAGGAGTGAATGACATCGCATATATAAAAAAAATTACGAACCTTGCGATGTTGATAGGAAGCGGCAGGTGGATGGTTTTCATAAGAGATTGGCGTTTAAGTGATGCATTAGTCAGTTAGATGCGTTTTTCCATCGACGTTTTGGGATTGGCCGTGTTTGGTCAATCCAGTTACAGCTTGGACGGGCCGCCCGGCGATCAAACGGCAGTTTAGCAAATGATCAGCCGACGTTGATTTCGATCCAGGGGGACCACTGGCCGATCATTTCGCCGTCGCGTTGCCAGATGGCGCGGTAGCGCCATTTGGTGGCGGTGCCGGGGAGGGCGTGGGTGTCGGTGTAGTTGGGGTTGGTGTCGCTGACGAGGAAGGTGGGGCCGGGGCCGCGGTCCACTTCGATGTAGAGGGCTTTGGCGGTGCCGGCGGCGTCGCCCCAGGTCCATTTGATTTCTACTTTGCCGCCGTTGAGACGGAGGGTGAAGGTGGGTTGGAGGGTGGCGGTATCGGGCGGGGTGATTTCGCTGCCGATGAGGTGGAGGGTGGCGGCCATGCTTTCTTCCCAGCCAGGGAGGGAGCGGAGCCATTTGACGAAGTCGCGGAAGCGGCGCTCGATGCCGGGGAGCACGGGGCTGGGGACGGGGGCGAGGAGGGCGGGCCAGGAGAGGTCCACGGGGACGTTGGGGTTCACTTTGTCGCCGTAACGGCCGCGGTTGCGCTCGCGGGTGGTGCCTTCGCCGGCCTGGACGATGCGCACCTGGCGGTCGCAGAGGTAGGCGAAGACGGTGGTGTCGGTGAAGTGGGTGCCGACCTGGGGGGTGCTGCCGTCTATGCCGAGGGTGGCGTAGAATTGGGGGAGGGCGGTGCGGACGTGGATGAGGAGGGCGCAGAAGTCGCCGGGGGAGTTGGGGATGAAGTCAGTGGTCATGGTTTTGGTGTATTTAGTGGTTTAGTGCTTGGTGTTTAGTGGGTTGCGTGATGGGAAGGGGGCGCGAACCGGTGACGGGTCGGGGCGGACCTGTGACGGGTCGGAGGCAATGGGTGATGGGTCGGGGCCGAGCGGTGGCGGGTTGGTGGCGACGGGCGACGGGTCGAGGCGGACCTGCGGCAGGTGGGAGGCAATGGGTGATGGGTCGGGGCGCACCTGCGGCGGGTGGGAGGCTACGGGCGATGGGTCGGAGCGGAGCGGTGATTGGTAGGAGGCAATGGGTGACGGGTCGGGGCCGATCGGTGGCTGGTCGGGGGCGGGCGTGAGGCCGAAAATGCGGCGGAGGTAGGCTCCGGGGGCGGGCCGGGGATGGGGGTGGAGGGAATTGACGGGCGGGGGTGACATGGCGGGCTTCTGTGGGGAAATTCGCAGGGCGGGCGCGGGCGTGACGGGGTTTTTGGAGTTTTTTTCACGGATTGGGCGTGATGGTGTTGGTGTATAGGCTTTAGCCGATTCAGAAATTCCCGCGCAGCGGGGCGAAAGGGGGCTTCTGGCCCACGCGTCCCAAGGCAGAATGGGCGGCTGCGCCGCGGGGTGGGGAATCGGCTGAAGCCTATACACCGACGGATGGCGGGGCCGCATTTTGGAGCTTGCCTTGCTATGCGGTCCTGGCAGGATGTGGGGATGAATGATGAAATTAACACTGATCCCAATGGGGGGGCGCTGCCGGGGGCGCCGGTGACGCGGTGGACTATCATTATCCAGGCGGCACGGGTGGAGGGGGCGGAGGCGGAGGCGGCGCTGGAGGTGCTGGCAGCGCAGTATTGGCTGCCGCTGTATGTTTTTGTGAGGAGCCGGGGGCACGGGGCGGAGGATGCGGAGGATATGGTGCAGTCGTTTTTCGCAGGGAAGGTGTTGCGGGGGACGCTGCTGGCGCGGGCGGACCGGGAGGCCGGGAGTTTTCGCTGGCTGCTGCGGATGGCGATGAGTTCGTGGCTGGTAGATGGGCACCGGCGGGGCACGGCGCAGAAGCGCGGGGGTGGGGTGGAAATGGTGGCGCTGGCGACGGAGGGGGAGGAGTGGTTTCAGAGTTTGCCGGCGGCGGGGTTGTCGCCGGATGCGATGTTCGATCAGATGTGGGCGCTGCGGCTTTCGCTGCTGGCGATGGAGCGGCTGGAGGGGGAGGCGAAGGATGACGGGATCACGGCGGTGTTGGATTTTATGCGTGCGGGGTCTCCGCCGGAGGAGCAGGGGGCGCTGGCGCTGGGGCTGAGGATTTCCGGGGAGGCGCTGCGGCAACGGTTGCACCGGGTGCGCTCGGAGAAGTTGCCGGCGGTGCTGCGGGCGTTGTTGTGGGAGCAGAGTGCGGGGCCGGGGGATTTCGCGGAAGGGTGGGATTGTCTGTGTGAACACATTCCGGGCCTGCGTGCGGCCACGGGGACGTGAGTGCGGAGGTGTCAGGGCATGGTGAGGCTCCGCGGCGGCGCGCCGGGGTGGCGGCGCTGCGGATGTACTGGGATGTGAAGATGGAGGCGCGGGCGGAGGATGGTTATGTGATCGGGGAGGAGCTGCCGGGCGGGGGGATGAGCACGGTGCATTTGGGGATGAGTGTGGCCTTGCAGCGGAGTGTGGTGTTGAAGTCGGTGCCGGCGGGCAGGGCTACGCCGGAACTGGCGGCGCGGCTGGCGCAGGAGGCGGAGGTGCTGGGCCGGCTGGGGCATCCTGACATCGCGTCGTTTGTGGAGTATAAGGTCATCGCGGGGTGCCCGCGGCTGGTGATGGAGCAGGTGGAGGGGGTGCCGCTGCGGGAGTTTCTGACGCGGGAGTTTCCCCCGCCTGGCGGAGCGGTGCCGGGGCTGCCGGGGGCGGTGCTTTCGCTGGGGCAGAAGGTGGCGCTGCTGGAGCGGCTGGCGCGGGCGATCAGTTATGCGCACACACGCGGGGGCGTGGCGCACCGGGATTTGAAGCCGGAGAATGTGCTGGTGCGGGCGGACATGTCGCCGGTGGTGGTGGATTTCGGGATCGCGTCTTTTATGGATACGGCCGGGGGCAAGCTCTCGCACCTGACCAGGACTAACATGGCGGCGGGGACGGCGAAGTATATGGCGCCGGAGCAGGCCGCGGGGGAATGTCGGCAGCCGGCGGTGGCGGATGTGTATGCGCTGGGGGTGATGCTCTTTGAATTGCTGTGCGGCGCGCTGCCGGTGGAATACCGCGGGGAGACGGAGGTGGTTTATTTGAAGCGGGTGCTGGAGGAAGAGCCGCGGCGTCTTCTGGAAGTAATGCCGGGCCTGCCGCGGGGCCGGGATTTGGAGGCGATCTGCGCGGTGGCGTTGTCCCGCGCGCCTGACAAACGCCCCAGCGCGGAGGCTCTGGCGGAGGACTTGCGCCGCTGGCTGGAGCGGAAGCCGGTGCAGGCGCGCCCGCCGGGCCCGCTGGAGCGGATGTGGCTGGCAGTGCGGCGGCGTCCGAAGATGTGGGCCGGGGTTTTCCTGAGCGCAGCGGGGCTGGCGACACTGGCGGTAGTGCTGGCTTTCCAGACGTGGCGGGCGGAACGGGCGGAGGCGCAGAGCCGGCGCATGGAGGCGGATGCTCTGGCGGCGCTGGCGGCGGAGGCGATGGCGCGGGGGACGCAGGCGGAGGCGCTGCCGGATTTGATCCGGGCGCTGCGGCTGGACCCGGAGAATGAGGTGGCAGGCTGGCTGGCGGGGCAGGCGCTGTTGGATCAGTTGCCGCTGGTGCGGGCGGCGACGGTGCCTTTTCCTGACAGGGAATCTTTGGAGACCAGCCCATGGCTGGTGACGCGGGGGGATGGGGCTTTTCTGATTAAAGACCGGGATGGGGAGGGGTTGTTGTATCGCGCGGTGGTGGCGGAGGCGGGGGATGCGCTGCGCAATGTTCCGTGGCCGGAGGGGGCGGGGCAGCAGGCGGTGCGGTGCCGGGATGTGGCGGTAAGTCCGGATGAGGCGCTGGTGGCGGTGGTGCTGGCGGAGGGCGAGGTGCGGGTGTATGCGGCGGCGGACGGGCGGTTGCTGTGGGAGCAGGGGGGCGGGGCGGCGCTGGATCACGGGGTGCGGTTTTCGTGCTCGGGGCGGCGGGTGCTGCAGGTGATGTGTCTGGGAAAGGGGGCGGAGGCGCGGGGGAGGGTGCGGGTTTTTGAAAGTGAGAGCGGACGGTCGGCGGGGGCGGTGCGGGAGTTGCCGGCGGAGTTGGATCGGTGGCGGATGGAACTGACGCCGGATGATGCGTGGCTGGTGGTGGGGGGCTCACAGCCCCGGTTGCTGCGCAGTTATCCGCTGGCCGGGGGGGAGGGGCATGATCTGCTGCCGCTATGGCAGGGGGGGGCGGGGGCGGGGGCGGTGTATGGGATGTGCCCGGTGGCGGGCACTACGCGGATACTGGTGTCGGGTCAGGGCACCGGGTATCGAATGCTATGTGTGGATGTCGCGACGGGGGCCAGGGTGTGGGATGCGCCGGTGATTCCCCCGGTGCGGCGTTATACGCTGGGGTTGGGGAAGGCGCTGGCGGCCCCGGACGGGGTGCATTTTGTGGTGTCGGGGTCGGATGGCTGGTCGTGTCTGCACCGGCTGGCGGATGGGGCGGCGGCGGGGCCGGCTTTCTTTTGTGGGGCGGGGAGCTCGCATCAGCCGGCTTTTATAGGGACGGAGCACCTGATGTTATCCGGCGGGAGTGACTCTGCGGTGTGGAACTGGAAGACGGGGCAGCGGACGGCGCGGGTGGCGGAGGGGAATGTAATGGCGTGCCGCGACGGGGTATTTTTGCAGAGGACCAGGAAGGAGTTGGCGCTGTGGCGGATGAATGGTCGGGAGGGGGTGCGGGCGGAGTTCACGATGGGTGAGGGCAAGGCGGGGTTCGATCTGGATGCGGACCGGCGCCGGATGCTGCTGGCGGGGGCCGGGGGCCAGGCGGAGGTGGTGGACCTGGCGACGCTGCAACGGGTCGGAGCGGCGCTGCCGCATGGCTTGGCGGCGGAGGATAAGGTGCGGCGGCTGGTGCGCCGTCCTCGGCTGGCGGCGCACGGCAGCCGCGCGGTGGTGTGGCAGGATGAACGGACGCTGGCGGTGCATGATTTACAGGGGCAGGAGGCCCCGGTGGTTTTTAGCGGCGGGGAGGTGACAGTGCAGGCGGCGGCACTGTCGCCGGACGGCCACACGCTGGCGCTGGTGCTGGAGAATGGCGTGATGGAGGCGTGGCAGGTCCCGGGGCATCGCCTGCTGCACCGCACCACGGAGCTGTGCCGCGCGCCGGATGAGGCGCGGGCGGACAATGAGCCGGTGCGGGCGATGTGTCTGGAGTTTTCCCCGGATGGGAGTGTGTTGGCGCTGGGCGGGGAGCATTACTGCCTGGTGGCGGTGTGGCACACGGCGGACTGGAGCCGGCGGCAGCCCGCGGCGGCCATGGCGCACAGTGTGGCGGATTTATGTTTCCCGCCGGGCGGTGGGCAGGCCGTGTGGACGGGGGACTGGGCGGGGCGGTGTACGTTTTTCCAGGAACCGGGCTATGCGGACGGGATTGTGGCTCCGGTGCTGCAACTGGATGCGCCGGTGCAGGATGTGGCGGTAAGTGCGGATGGCCGGTGGGTGGCGGCAGGCGGACTGAGCCGGAAGGCGTTTGTGATTCGCACGGAGCCTCTGGAGCTGGCGGCGGAGGCGCTGAAGCACACGGGGGAGGTGACGGCCGTGGACTGGTCGCCGGACGGGACGCGGCTGCTGACAGCGACGGCGGACGGGGAGGTTATGATATGGCACCGGGCATCGCGGCGGCGGATGTTCTCCTGGCCTCAGGATGCACCGGTGTTGCAGGCGGCGTTCGCGCTGGGCGGGCGGCGGATCGTGCTGGCCCGGATGGATGGGAAGGTGCTGGTGCGGGAGCTGTATGCCGGCGGGCGGATGCCGGAGGGGTCGGCGGAGGTGCTGGAGGAGATGGGCGGCTACCGGGTGGAGGACGATGGGCAGTTGGTGCCGGTTTCAAGGCAACGGGGCGAGTAAGGCTGCGGCTTCGCTCTAGCGGTAACTCACTGTCAGGGCGTCCGTCAAAGCGCCGCCCTACATCGTCTGATAATTCACGGGCTCTTCCGTCACCACGATGTCATGAGCGTGGCTTTCGCGCAGTCCGCCGGCGGTGATGCGGACAAAGCTGGCGCGTTCCCGCAGCAATTGGAGTGTGGCAGCACCGAGGTAGCCCATGCCGCTGCGGAGACCGCCGGTGAGCTGGAAGACGACATCGCGGAGCGGGCCTTTGTAGGGGACGCGGCCTTCGACGCCTTCGGCGACGAGCTTGCCGCTGGCGTTCTGGCCGTAGCGGTCGCTGCTGCCCTGGCGCATGGCTTTCACGGACCCCATGCCGCGGTATTCTTTGAACGTCCGGCCCTGGTAGTTGACCATGTTGCCGGGGCTCTCGCTGGTGCCGGCGAGGATGCTGCCGAGCATGACGCAATCGGCTCCGGCAGCGAGGGCTTTGACGATGTCTCCGGAATAGCGAATGCCGCCGTCGGCGATGATTGCCACTCCGCGGCTGCGGGCATAAGCCGCGACCCGCTGAATGGCGGTGAACTGCGGCACGCCGACGCCGCTGATGACGCGCGTGGTGCAGATACTCCCGGGGCCGACGCCGACCTTCACCGCGCTGGCTCCGGCGTCTATCAAGTCCTTCGTGCCTTCCTCCGTCACCACATTTCCGGCGACGATGGGCACGTCAGGGAACTTCGCTTTCAGAGCCTTCACCACGCCAATGACCCGCGAGGTGTGGCCGGTGGCGGCGTCAATGAACAGCGCGTCCGCACCGGCCTCGATAAGCGCCGCCGCCCGTTCGTTACAGTCATCCCCGACGCCGACAGCCCCGCCGCAGCGCAGGCGGCCTTTGGCGTCTTTGGCGGCGTTGGTGAACTGCTCACGCTTGCGGATGTCCTGCGTGGTGATCATTCCCGTGAGTTTTCCGGCCGTGTCCACGAGCGGGAGTTTCTCAATGCGGTGCTGGTAGAGAATGGCGCGCGCCGCTTCCAGAGTCGTCGTGTTGGGCGCGGTGACGAGTCGCTCCCGCGGCGTCATGACACTGCTCACTTTGGCCTGTGGATCCTGGATATACCAAACGTCGCGGCTCGTCACCATGCCGGTGAGATTTCCCTCTGCATCCACGACGGGAAATCCGGCGACACCTTTTTCGTCCATGATCCGCAGCAGGGCGGCGATGCTAATGTCCGGGGTGACGGTGAAGGGGTTATCAATGACTGTATTCTCAGACCGTTTCACCCGGGCGACGTGCTCGGCCTGTTTGGCGATGGCGAGATTCCGGTGGATGACCCCGAGTCCTCCCTCACGTGCGAGGGCGATCGCGAGTTCAGCTTCGGTGACCGTGTCCATCGCGCTGGAAATGATCGGAATGTGCAGCGCGAGGGAAGGGGAGAGCCGGGTGGAGATGTCGGCATCGCTGGGGAGAATCGCGCTGAGTTGCGGCACGAGGAGCACGTCGTCAAAGCTCAGGCCGAGGGATATAGAGTCAGTCATAAAGTTTTAGAGCGTTGTGCTCTATATCCTTCGCGGGCTAAGCGCTGACGGCCCTGAGTGTCAAACGGGGAAAGTCTTCGTTCACTCTCCCGCCACTGCCGGCACGGCTGTGGGCGCGGCGGACTCCTTCCTGCTGAACAGCGACTTCAAGTCCGCGAGGACGAGGTAATTGATCGGCACCAGGAAGAGCGTGACCGTGAACGAGAAGACGACGCCGAACGCGATGCTGATGGACATCTGACTGAGGAAAGGCTCCGAGAGATTCTTCGAGAAGATGACGGGCATCAATCCGACGAACGTGGTGAGGTTCGTGAGAAAGATGGCGCGAAAACGTTTCGACCCGGCCTCGCGCGCGGCATTGGCGACACTCATGCCTTCGTCGCGACATTTGTTGACGTAGTCCACGAGGACGAGGCTGTCATTCACGACCACGCCGCTGAGCGTGAGCATCCCCAGCACGCTGAAGTAAGACATGGGGATGTCCTTGATGAAGTGTCCGAGCGCGGCGCCGATCCAGCCGAAAGGGATGACGAGGAGAATGATGAGCGGCATCAGATAGCTCTTAAACGGAATGGCCATGAGGCCGTAGAGGGCGAAGAGCACGGCGATGACGCCGTAGGTGAGCGCGGTGGTTGTCTCGCGCTCCTCTTTGGCGTCACCCTCAAACGAGAAGCCGAGCGCGGGGTGCTCATGCTGGAGCGACTTCATGTATTCTCCCATCTCGTCGCGGATGGCCACGATGTCTCCTTCCTGCTGGTTGACGTCGGCAATGACACGGATGGTGCGGGCGAGGTTATGCCTGCGAATGCCCGTGGGACTGCGGCCGAAATGGTATTCCGCTGCGCTGCTCAGCGGAACCTCCGTGCCGTCGGGCGCGCGGATCTTCATCTGCTCCAGAGTGTTCAGGGTGGTGCGCTCCGCACGCGGATAGCGGACCATGACGCGCACATCATCGCGCCCGCGCTGAATGCGCTGCGCCTCGCTGCCGTAGAATGCCTGACGCAACTGCTGGCCCACCATGTCCAGCGTGATGCCGCGCGCTGCGGCCTCCGGGAGCACCTTGCTGGCGAGGATCTCCTGCTTCCCCGTGGCGTAGTCGTCATAGACATCATTCACGCCGGCGAGCAGCTTGAGCCTGTCCTCCAGCTTCCCGGAGGCCGCCAGCATGTCCGGCAGATCCTGACCGGAAATCTGGATCTCCACGCCGGCGCGGTAGCGGCCCCAGGAGTCGCTGAAGCGCAGTTCGCGCGCGCCGGAAATGTCGCCCACGGCCTTGCGCCATTCCTCTTTGATGATGCCGCTGTCCACGCCGCGGTCATCTATCGGCGGCAGTTCCAGGACCACCTCGCACTGGTGCGGGAGGCCGGCATTTCCCACGCGGCTGTAGCCGGCATTCTGCCCGCCCATGACGGCCATGACGTTGAGGATTTCGCTCTGCCCGGTCTTGGGGTTCACATATTTCTTCTGCAATTCCTCTGCGAAGGAAATGAGGCGCTTGAGGTGCTTCTCGGTTACTTCCGCAGGGGTGCCGAGAGTCATTTCGAGCTGTGCAGTGATGCTGTCGCCGGGCGCTTTGGTGTTCGGCGTCCATTTGAAGTAGCCGCCCTTAAACGCACCCCAGCCCAGCACGAGGATGCCGAGGAAGAGGGCGAGCGTCGCATAGCGGTGCTTCATCGCCCGGTCGAGCAGCGGCATGTAAAGCCGCGCGATCACCACGCGGTCGAGCCAGTTGGAAATGGTCTGCTGCATCCTGCCGAAGCGCCCGGGGTTTCGGTTCCACTTCACTTTGGCAAGGTGGGACGGCAGGATCAGCTTGCTCTCGATCAGGGAAGCCAGCAGCACCGGCACCACCACCACGGGGATCTGCACGAACCACATCCCCATTCTCCCGGGCATGAAATACAGCGGCAGAAACGCCACAATGACAGTGAGTACCCCAAACGTCACCGGCGTGGCCACATCCAGCGTCCCCTTGATGGCCGCATCCTCCGAGGACATGCCCTCCTGGGCACGGGAGTAAACGCTTTCTCCCACGACGATGGCGTCATCCGTGATGATGCCCATGACCACGATGAATCCGAACAGGCTGAAGAGATTGATCGTGAATCCCATGTAGTGCATCACGATGAGTCCGCCCGCGAAGGCGATGGGAATGCCGAGCACGACCCAGAAGGCGAACGACATCCGCAGGAACAGCGCCAGCGCGATGAAGACGAGCAGCGCGCCCTGGAGCCCGTTGCTGAGCAGATAGGAAAGGCGGTCCTTCACCGGCTTCGAGTTGTCCCGCCACAGGCTGAGTTCCACGCCCGGCGGCAGGTTATCCGGTGCCGTCTTCATCCACTCCTTCACCGTGTCGCAGATTTTCAGGAGATTCTGATCCCCCGTGCGCTCCACGCGGATGAACACGCTCGGCTTGCCATTGTACAAGGTATAGAGCGGGTCTTCATCAAAGCCGTCCTTCACCGTCGCCACGTCCTTCACCAGCACGCGGGAGCCGGTCGGGTCCGCGCGGATGATGAGATTCTCAAACTCATCCCGCGTGTAAGCCTGGCCCTTCGTCCGCAGCAACATGTCGCCGCCGTCCGTCTTCACACTGCCGGCGGGCACGTCGAGGCTGTTGCGCCGCACCGCCTGGCTCACGTCCTGGATCGTCAGGCCAAAGCGCCGCAGTTCCTGCTCGCTCACCTCGATGCTGATCTCGAATGGCCTCACCCCGCGCAGATTCACCAGCGTGATGCCCGGCTGCATCGCTATCTGATCGCGCACCTGCTCGCCGAGACGCCGCAAGTCCCGCTGATTCATGTCCGCGCTGACAATGACGGTCACCGCAGAGATGGTCCGTTGATTGAGCGCAACCACCGGACGCTCCGTCTCGGCAGTGAAGGTGTTGATGGCATCTATCCGGTTCTTCACGTCATCCAGCACCTGCCGCGGATCCTTGCCCTTCTGCACTTCCACCGTCACCCGGCCCCGGCCCTCACTGGCCTCCGAATCTATCTCCCTGATCCCCGGCAGCCCCTGGAGCGACTGCTCGATCTTCTGCACGATGGACGTCTCCACATCCTCCGGCGTCGCCCCGCGGTAGCTCATGCTCACCTCCACTTCGTCCGGCTCATTCTCAGGGAAGAACTCGATGGGGATCTTTTCCCACGCAAACCACGCCCCCAGTCCCAGGAGCAGGAACATCAGGAGATTGGAAGCGACGTGGTTTTTGGCGAACCAACGGATAAGATTGTGCATGGGGGCGTGATGGAGGGACGGCGAAAAGCAGCGCGCCTGCGGAAAATGCGCCCGCTGATGCGGAGAGGGAAGGGGAAATGCGGGGCTAAGCGCGCGCGGCCTGACGTTCGCCACGCCCGGATCACTTCCAATCGGGCCACTGGACTTCGACGGTTTCCTGGCGGCCAAAGCGGTCTTTGTAGCGGATGTAGCCGTGCTGGACGCCGAACTCGTGGACGAGGCGGGTGACTTTGACGTCGAAGCAGCAGTATTCGGCGACGAGGCGGTATTTTTTTTCCCGCCACCAGCGGATGGCGTCGAGACCGTCGGCGGTCTTGCCGGTGCCGAGGCTGGCGGTGGCGATGTCTTCGAGCTTGATGCGGTGGCCGAGTTTCTTCTCGATGTCCTGGAGGAGGTCGAAGCTCTTCATCTGTTCCGCCACATCCCACATGCTGTAGCCCTGGAGGACGCGGTAGTCGAAGTCGATGTGATTGAAGCCAATCACGAGGTCGGCGCGGGACATGGCGGAGATCAGGGCGTCCACTTCGGATTCGGTGAAGATCTCGTAAGTGCCGGTGGCGGTACTGTAGGTGACTCCCACGGACATGCCCATCTTATCCTTGTGGTCCCAGCCGCCGACGTCCCCGGCGCTGCGCTGGGTTTCGAGGTCAAAATAGACAAAATTCTGAGGCATGGTGGGCGCGGCCTTAGCGGGAGGCAGGAGCAGCGCAAGGTTCAATGTTGAATGTTGCCGGATCGGCTGCCTATTCGGGGCTGTGCGTTTGCCTTCCCTCACGGTCCTGATCCTCATTGCTGCGCTGCCACTTACGGCGCAGGACAATATCCCGCTGCCGCAGGGTGAGCCGCTGCCATTGCCTGATCTGGAGCAGGAGACGCCGGTGCGGGAGACGGCACCGGGACTTCCCCGCGTGAAGCTGGCACCGGTGCCGCGGGGAATTCCGCGAAAGGCGACGGTGGCGCCGCGGGTGAAGATGGCCCCGGGCAACGGAACCGGGGAGTCGTCGGTGCATGGCGGGCAGTTCAGGGTTTATGGAAAAGTCAAAGAGCAGCGGGACGTGCTGCTGGAGGAGGCGGAGACCACGCGCCGAATGGTAACCGCGGCGCTGGCCGCGGAGGCAGTGTTCACGTTTCCCATCGTCCTCCAAATCCGGGA
>JANOZA010000631.1:0-2311 GCA_031429155.1 Verrucomicrobiota bacterium
GACCACGCAGCTTGTGAAGAACCCGAGCTTTGAACTCGACTCCGTTCCTGGCGGCGTCGGCTATGGCAGCATCAGTGCGTGGACTTCCAACTCCGTGCAAACCGGCCTCAATCGCGCGGGCATGCCGTTCCTCGACAATGGCGTCGTGCCCGATGCCCTCCAGGTCGCCCTCATGCAGGGGGATGCCGTGCTCAGTCAGACCATCGGCGGGCTCGTGCCGGGCAATAGCTACGCCCTCCAGTGCCGCTACAATGCGCGCACCGGCGGCAGCATCTCCGCCGCCATCCGGTTCGCCGGGGCGCAGATCAGCAGCATCCAGCCGGTCACACCCGTCGGCGGTGCCAACAACTTTTACACTATCACCGTGCCCTTCACGCCTGCGGCATCGTCAGGGCTGCTGGAAATAGCCACCACCGCCGTGGGCGACGCTACGCTGCTCCTCGATGCCGTCACCATCGTGCCGCGCAGCACCGGTGAGGTCATTCTGCAAAACCCCAGCTTCGATGCCAGCGGCCGCGTCACCGTCTGGCCCGGCTACCTTGGCTCCCTGCCGGTGGCCGGCTGGAATTACAGTGGCGGCTGCGGACTGAACTCCGACGGCGTCGGGCCCTTCACGGATAATGGCGACGCCCCGGACCAGGAAATGGTCTTCTTCATTCAGAACACCGGCTCCGTCGGCCAACCCGTCAGCGGCCTCACTCCCGGCGCCACCTACACCCTCAGCTACGCCGTCAATACCCGCTCCGCCGGCTGGACCGCACCGGGCACGCCCTACTTCATCACCCTCGGCGCCACCACACTTTTCAGCGAGATCATCTCCCCGGTGAATGCCGCGCCCTACTACCAGCGCTACGTCGTCTTTCAGGCCCCCGCCGCTTCCGGCGACCTCCGCTGGACCGCCACCAGCGGCGACGGCGACCGCACCCTGCTCCTCGATAACATCCGCCTCCTTTCCGGCGACACCGATCCTGGCAATGCCATCATCCCCCTCACCAGCACCGTCTTCGCCGGCAATGCCCTCCGCCTCACCTGGCCCGCCACCGCCACCGCCGGCATGAGACTCCAGTCCAGCCGCTCCCTGCAAGCCGGCTCCTGGCTCGACGTCACCGTCCCCCCCGTCATCGAAGGCCCCGACTACTCCGTCTATGAACCCATGGACGACCCCCGCCGGTTTTATCAATTGCTGAAACCATGAGCCGTCGCGCTGCCGGGTGGCGTGGAAGGGGCCAGGCGCAATCCTGTCACCTCGACCCAATTCGCCCTTGGGGCGTGTGATGTCGAAGTGTGCCCGTCATGATCGTGATGAGGTAGCCATGCTTGTAGCGGAAAGCGGCGTAAGCCGCCAAGACCAAAATGCAGCGGCCCAGGAGTCAAAGCGAAGGATCGGCTTGCGGGCAAAAATGGTCGGCAAGGCCACAACACAGGTCAAAAGCAGGTTGATCGAGATCATGCGCGGCAAAAACCCCATCCAGAAGACCATATCCAAGTCACCTCCGGGCTGCGACATGATCTGCTTGGCGTCGGACAAATAAACGAGACCACAGATAATAAAATGAGCGACCACGGCGCCGCCACATCCGCCAATCCAAGCCGCGAACAGCATGACCCCCGAAAAGGAAAGCCAGTCAGATACCGGGTACGTGCTCAACTGCTGAACTATGCTGGCTGACATTGGTGTGACGCGTTGATGTAGAGGTCGAATTATTGGTGTCGCCTGTGGTTCCGGTGGTTCCGGTGTGATCCATTTCTTCAGCGCCTCCCTCTTCGAAACCGTCTGAATTTCTCCGGGCTCCCAAATTCCTGGGAACTCAGTGCTGTCTGGAGTGGTGTAGCCGGGGTTCTTCGTGCTCAGCAACCAGATGTGTGGCTCACGAATGTCGCCGCTGATCCTCCCATCCAACCCACTCCCGATGTCATAAATCTCGATGGCGTCCTTGGCTGTGTCAGGCATCCCATTTCTGAAATCGAAGCCGTAGTCTTTTTCGTTCACATAGCGCCCCGTTACCGGATGAAGACCATGGTGAATAATGATCCTAACGGTGGTTGTCTTCGCGCTCCCCTTCAGGGTCTCGACGATCTCGAGCATCGCATGGTGTTCGTAGCTGGTTCCGCCGGGATGATCAATGCGCTTGATCGGAGCCGGCATGATGCGCCCCACCACAATCAACTCAGCTCGTTCGACGACGGTCTGATCGCTAATTGGAAGTCTCCCCCAACTGTAGGCATCATGCGTGATCATGAGCGCAAAGAGGATTGCAGTGAAAATGTGTTTGGTGCTGGGCATCACGGCGAAGGACTCCGATTGTTGGGC
>JANOZA010000632.1:0-8175 GCA_031429155.1 Verrucomicrobiota bacterium
CCGCACGCCCGGGTCATCGAAGTGCCGCTTCGCGGAGGATGGCAAGGGCGGCTGAAAGCCCGCCCCTCCCCAGTGGGCCACCCGCACCGGCACCGGGGTCATCACTGGGAGTGGCGTGCTTCCAGCCGCCATTAAAACCAATGCCCTGAAGGGGCACACTATCCGGCAAGGGGAGGTCTTTGGGGCGCACCGCACGCCCGGGTCATCGAAGTGCCGCTTCGCGGAGGATGGCAAGGGCGGCTGAAAGCCCGCCCCTCCCCAGTGGGCCCCCCGCACGGGAAAACGGGCCGCCGCCCCGCCCTTCACCCTCCCCCACCTGCCTCCCTCCGGCACTCTTCATTCTGCATTTTTCCTTCTTCATTTCCCCTTCCCCCGCACCCGGGCGAGATTTCGCTCCCACTGGAGCCGGTGGGGATGCTGCGGGAGCAACTTCGCCTGCGCCCCGGCCACCGCCCGGGCGTAGAGCGCCTCGGCCTCCGCCCGCCGGCCCTGCTGTTCCCGCAGGGAGCCGAGGTTGTTCACGCTCGCGAGCGTGTCCGGGTGCTCCGGGCCGAGGGTGCGCTCCCGGGCTTCCAGGGCGCGGCGGTAGAGCGGCTCCGCCCCGGCGAGGTCGCCCTGTTGAAACAGCAAAATGGCCAAGTTGTTGAGGCTGGTGAGCGTGTCCGGGTGCTCCGGGCCGAGGGTGCGCTCCTGGGCTTCCAGCGCGCGGCGGTGGAGCGGCTCCGCCCCGGCGAGGTCGCCCTGGTTTTTCAGCAAAACGGCCAGGTTGTTGAGGCTCATGAGCGTGTCCGGGTGCTCCGGGCCGAGGGTGCGCTCCCGGGCTTCCAGGGCGCGGCGGTAGAGCGGCTCCGCCCCGGCGAGGTCGCCCTGATCAGACGGCAAAATGGCCAGGTTGTTGAGGCTGCCGAGGACTTCGGGGGCGTCTGGGGGATAGGCGACCTCGACGATGGAGCGGTGCCGTTCCAGCCAGGTGCGGGCTTCGGGATAGTTGCCCCATTCCAAGTAGCGCAGGCCGAGACCGAGGGCGGTGCGGGCGAGGGTTTCCGGCAGGGCGTGGTGTTGTTCCTGAAGGGTCCATGCCTGGTGGAGGCACTGGGCGGCCTGGTCCCATTGCTGGCGAGTGGCGAACTGATTCCCGGCGCGGCGGAGGAGGTCGGCGCGGAGGAGGGTCTGGGTGGGATTGCCTGTGAGGCGCTCTGCTTCGGAGAGGGTGAGGTGGGGGTCGCCCTGGTCTTCGGGGTAGCCGGTGGTGGTGAGGGACTGGGCGTGCGGGGAAGCGCTTGCGGCCTCTCCGGCAGCGGGGGCGGGATGGAGGCGGACGACGGATTCGCGGACGGACCAGAGGTCGGGGGAGGATTCACGGAGGACGGCGTCCATGCCATTGGGGCCGGCGAGGATGAGGGGGCAGGTGATGCGGGCGCGGAGGAGGTCGCGCTGCATATTCAAGATGGCGGCCTGGGCGCGCCAGACGGTGGTGAGGAGGGCGGGGCCATCGCCGCCAGTGAACTGGATGGAGGCGCTGACCCAGACGGCACTCTCCGGGGTGAGGGGGGGCAGGGCGAGGAGCCAGCGGGCTACGGTGCCGGGGGCGGTGTCCGGGGTGATGAAGAAGTGGTGCCATTCCCCGCCGGCGGCGAGGGTTTCATCATGGGCGGTGCGGCGGGCCAGTTCTACCGCAGGGAGTTCCGGAGCGAGAAGGACGAAGAGGCCGAAGCTCTGACAAAAGGAGCGGTGGCGGCGGAAGGCGGTCCAGTCGGGGTTTTCCCCGAGGGCGTAGCGGCGCTGGAGGGCGGCGTATTCCCGTTCGTCGAGCGGATGGGGCTGGCCGGGGGCGGTGGCCATGCGTCAGGCGGTGGGTTTTTTCCTGGCCGGGGCGCGTTTTGGCTTGGCCCGGGCGACAATGCGGGCGACGTCTTCGCGCACGAGGGTGTGGAGGTCGTACCAGTGGTCGCCATTGGAGAAGATGAGCACGGCGTGCTGCTCCACGAAGCGGGTGAAGCGCTCGATGCTGGCGGGGTCTCCGATTTCCGCCGCGGTCTCGCGCTCCGTGGCTACGGTGTGGAGCCAGCGGGCATCGCTGCTGGCAAAGATGCGGTAGTCATTGCGGAGGTCGCTGATGGCGGCGGTGATGGTGGCGTCGTCCACCGGGAGGTTGATGGTGAGAATGATGGTCTGGCGGACGAGGCGAAAGAGATCGCGCAGGACGCCGCTGGAGGCGGAGATGAGGCGCTCGGCTCCGGGGTGGTGGCCATGCGCATCCGCAGGGCCGAAAAAGCGATCCATGGCACCGTCCCGGAACCGTTTGGCCAGGAGGGCGCGCATCTGGTCGAGGCCGGTAGGGCGGGGCGGGCGAGCGGGTTTGTTTTCCCAGAGACGAATGCCGGTGAGCATGGTGGTCTTGATCCCCGGGACGACGAAGCGGAGCCACGGGGGCACGGTGCAGACGAAGTGAATGAGGGGGATAAGAAGCTTGTCGCGGTTCGTGCGGAAGAGGCTCTGCACGCTGTCCATGACGGCGGCGTGGTTGCTGAGGGAGCCGCGGAGTTGTTCGAGCTGGTCGAAGAGAAAGACGACGCGGCGGTCGGGGCCGTCGGCTTTGCGGATGGCCTTGAGGCCGTCTTCAAAGAACTTGTCCACGGTGCCTTTGAACTCGCTGAGGCGGTTGGCGAGCAGGGTGCGGAGCTGGTCGCGGAAGTTGGGTTCGTTGCGCAGGGTGAGCTTGAGCTTGCCGAGCTTGGAGCCGAAGAGTGCGTCGGACATTTCCAGGACGCTGGAGATGTCAGTGCCGACGCTTTTGATGAACCTGAGGGCGCGCTGGTGGAAGGGATCGGCTTTGATGTCGGCATAGCCGCGGTCCTCAAGGCAGTCGCTGAAGGCGCCGGCGAGGACGAGGAGGAGTTCCGTGATCTGGAGGGGGCTGGAGAGGTCGAGGTAGTCGTGGGCACTGGCGTAGAAGACGAGGCAGCCGTCGTTTTCGAGGTGTTGCTTGAGGCGGTGGAGCTGGGTAGTCTTGCCCGCGCCGCTGAAGCCGGAGAAGTACTGGACGCTCTCGACTTCCAGCATGGCGATGGTGCTGGCCATGACGTGGACCGGGTCTTCTCGGGGGTCGGCCTCGTAAAGAGGAACGTAGCTGGGATCATCCGGGACCAGCGGGAGGTCATTGCAGCGCTGGAACTGTTGCTTGAGGAAAAGGGCGTCGGGAAGAGGCATGAGAAAAGGAATGCGACGAGTGTATCTCAGAGGCAGCGGCTGGCAATCGCAATGGCTTGGGCTGGACGGGTGCAGGCACTGATGAAGACAAAAGGGAGAGTGGCGCTCATGCGCGGTATGTAAGGGAGCGCGCGCCGGAGGGCGAGGAAAAAGTGAGGGCTGCGGGGATAACGGGCGGCGGGCAGGGCAGGGGACTCAGGCTGAGAGGAGCGCGATCCTGAGCAGGTTTTGCAGGCCGGAGGTGACATTTTCCCTGGCGAGCCTGAGCCGTTTCACGGGATCGGGAGTCAGCTCAATCTGCGCGGGCGTTGCGGCGAGCGCTTCGATGAGCGCGGCGGTGTCGCGGGTGCCGTCGAGGAGGGAAATGAGCGTGCGGCCGGCGGCGTCGCCGATGGTGATATTGGCATGGAGCATCGTGACCACGGAATCGCCGTGCTGGAGGAGTTGCCTCGCGAATGGGCTGGAAACCGGGCGCTCCGAGAGCTTCGCTGCGAATGGCTCTTTGTCAGGCCATGCCTGGATCAGCCCGGAAGTGAATGCCTCCCAGAGCACTTGATCGAGCAATGACTCCACCGCTTCGCGCGGGCCGCCGGTTTCTTTTTCCACGGCATCGGTCAGGGCTGGAAAGCTCCATCGCCCTGGCCATAGCGCGCCGATGGCCGTCATGGCGGCACGGGCCACCGGGTGAGCGCTGCGGAGTCGCGCGCCGCCGGGGCATGTCCATTCGTCCGTGCGTCCGGGCGTGCCGGTGACCTGGCCGGCAATCCAGACTTCCCGCAGCCGGCGCGGGTCGGCCTGGCAGTCAACATGGGCTCCGGGGTGGCAGAGCAGGGTCTGGCGGAAGCGGCGGCAGCGAAGGAAGTCGAGATACTGTTGCCGCATTACTTCATCGGGAAGATCTGCCAGGGTCGCGCGGACTTCCGGTGGGAGCCGGCTGTCCTGCGTGGAGGGAAAATCGGCGTCGGTGAGATATGCCAGCCCGTGCGGCTCCGCCTGCGCGGTGAATTCGTGGAGATAGAACGGCTGATTGATCGCCGCGAGGTCGTCGTGGAAAAAGTGCGCGGGATTGAATCCCTGCACGCGGGTCACTTCCGCTTTGAGCAGGCGTCCGTTCTCGTCCGTGCCGGTCATTCCCTGTTCCATAAAGCCGAGGAACTTCTTCGCCCGCTCCACTTTGGTCTCTGCATCCGGGGCCTGGCTGACGTGAAAGAGCGTCATGTCGCGAATCATGCCGCGGATGTGACTCCCGGGATAGGCGTTATAGCTAACGAACGCGATTCCCTGCGGAGAGAGGATGCGCCGGATGAGTTCCAGCAGGCGTGCCCGCACGAAATCGGGCACCCATGAGTAGAAACCGTGGGCAATGATGTAGTCGAAGGGCCCCTCCGATTCCGGGAAGTCCATGAGGTCCAGATGCCGGAGGTCCAGGTTGGTGAGTTGAAAGTCCCTGGCCTGCTCCTTGCCCGCCGCGATGCTGGTCTCCGAGAGGTCGAATCCCAGGAAGTGGCTTTCCGGATACTGCCACGCCATGGGGAGGAGGTTACCGCCGTCGCCGCAGCCGATTTCCAGCACGCGGCACCTGCCAGGATGCGCCGGGGTCAGGCCATGGAGCGTGCCGAGCACGTACAAGTGGTCCGGGTGGGTGTGCGCGTAGGCATGGCACGGATAGCGAACGTGATCGTAGTCAGTCATGCCGCATCCTGGCAGCTTCGAGGACGTTGGCAACGCTATGCTCAGCGTTTCAGAATGCGTTCCGCGACCCTCATTCCATCCACCGCCGCTGAGATGATGCCGCCCGCGTAGCCTGCGCCTTCACCCGCCGGGAAAAGCCCCGGCGTGCTGATGCTCTCGCAGGTTTCATCTGTGCGCGTGATGCGCAGCGGCGAGGAACTGCGCGTCTCGACGCCGACGAGGACGGCATCGGGCATGGCGAATCCGCGCAGGAGGCGGTCAATCGCCGGGATGGCTTCCTTCAGCGTGGCGACGACGTAAGGCGGCAGGCATTCCCTCAAATCGGAGGGCGTGATGCCGGGCTCGTAGGAGGACGCGACACTGCCGAGTGCCCTCGTGGCTCGCCCGGCGAGGAAGTCGCCGATCGTTTGCACCGGGGCGTGGTAATCGCCGCCGCCCAGGGTAAAGGCGCGCTGTTCCCACATCCTCTGGAACGCGATGCCGGCGAGCGGGCCGCTGCCGCCGTAGTCCTGGGGACTGACGTCCACCATGAATCCGCTGTTCGCATTTGATTCCTCTCTCGCGTAGCTGCTCATGCCGTTGGTGACGAGCCCTCCAGGCTCGCTGCCCGCGGCGACGACGAGTCCTCCAGGGCACATGCAAAAGCTGTAGGCCACGCGCCCGGTGCGACAGTGGTGGACGAATTTATAAGGTGCCGCGCCGAGTCTCGCATCGCCCGTCCACTGGCCGTACTGCGTCTTATCAATCACCGACTGCGGATGCTCCACGCGCACCCCGATGCTCAGCGGCTTGGCTTCCATGCTAACTCCGAGGCCATGCAGCATTTCAAAAGTCGGACGAGCGCTGTGGCCGACAGCGAGGATGACGCGGTCAGTGGCAATCACCTCACCGCTGCGGAGACGCACGCCGCAGACGCGACCGTCGCGGAGCAGGAGTTCGTCCATCATGGTCTCGAAACGCACCTCGCCGCCGAGCGCCTGGATTTCCTCGCGAATGGTGCGCACCACTTTGATCAGCTTGTCGGTGCCGATGTGAGGGCGGGCTTTGATGAGAATGTCTTCCGGTGCGCCTGCCTGCACGAGTTCCCGGAGCAGCCACGGGATGCGGTGCTCGCGGTCGCGGATTTGAGTGTAGAGCTTGCCGTCGGAGAAAGTGCCGGCGCCGCCTTCGCCAAACTGCACGTTGCTGTCGGGATTGAATTCCATGCCGCGCCTCCAGAAGCCCGTGACATCGCGGGCCCGCGGTCCGGCGGCCTTGCCTCGCTCCAGGACGATGGGTTTCCACCCATGTCTGGCTAGCAGCAGCGCGGCAAACAGTCCACAAGGGCCGGTTCCGACTACGACAGGCCGGAGGTCCGGCGCTGTTTCCCTAATCAGGATGCCGTTCAGTTCGGCATACTTTTTCTCCACCAGCACCGCGACCTTCGCGATCTCGCGGCGAAAGTGCTCCAGTGCTGCGGCTTCATCGCGCACGGAGACGTGCAGGGTGTAAATGAGCAGCACGCGACCGCGACGGGCATCTATGGCGCGCTTGTGAACCTTGATCTCCAACACTTCGCCGTGCGGCGCATGGAGTGCCACCGCCACGGCTTCAGCCATGTCCTCCGGCGTGTGATCCACCGGCAGTTTGAGTTCAGAAATCTCCAGCATGGGTCATTACCTCGCGACGCGGTAGGCCTTGGGCGATCCACCGGCTACGCCGTCGAAGATCACCAGCACATCCACATGATCCGCGGCATCATCGAGAATGTAGAGTCCCTCAGCCTTGCCAGCCGGATCGGGAAGTTCGCCGATGAAGCGCGCCGCGCCTCCTGGATTCCAAAACCAAAGCGCGAAGGAGTGATCGTCCCCCACATCTGACGGCGCTGCGCCGGTGACGATCAGGAAGCCGTCCTTCAGCGCGGCGATTTCACGAATGCCGAGGCCCGGCCCGGTTTTGATCCGGTGCAGTGAGGCCTGCGGTGAAGCGCCAAAGAGTGAGCCGGGAATTGCTTCGATGACAAAGGTATCTCCATTCAGATTCGGGGCGCGAACGCCGAACCACAACTTGCCGCCCTTATGTGCGAGGCCTTCAATGTTGAATCCGTTCGCCTGGAGCGACTGACCGACGGAGGCTCCCAGCACGGAGTTGCCCTGCACCCACGGCAAGAGGCTGCCGGCTTGTGCCGATCCTGCGGGCTGGCCGGTTGCAGCATTCACCGGCAAACGAAACACCGTGCAGCGCGAGGCCTGCATCTCGCCACTCTTCTTTCCCACTCCGTGGGAACCGGTCACATAATAGCATCCTTCATCCCGCGCCACGGTCACGCCTTCCGCGTCCACTTCTTTGCCGTCTCCAGGCAGCAGCGTGATCGCCGGTCCGCCGATGATGCCGTTGCCGCTGATGACGCCGTTTTGAATGATGCGCAGTTCGTCACTGCACACCAGACAGTGAACGCCGTCCCACGAAGCCATGCCGCTTAGGTCCTTGTCCTCCTGAAATCCGCGCATGGACCATTTGCCCAACTCCGTGATCGCACCGGCATTGCGCGCGGCGGATGCGGGCGCAGACGCGGGCGCGCCGGGTGTTTCGCTGGAACGCGGCGCGGTGGCCTGCTCACAGGCACTCAGCGAGAGCAACAGCAACAGCGCGGTGGTGAAGAGTGAGGCTTTCATAGTGACGGGATGATGTTGGCAGCCGGGCTTCGCGCCAGAGGGATTTGATTACTCACGGGGCGTCTCCGGCAGAGGTTCGAAATGATGCAGCGGTCGCACCAGATTGACCGGCAGCGGTCGCTGGCGTTCATAAATGTTGCGGCCCAAAAGCGGGGATGTTGCGTAGGTCGTGAACATCATCTCCAACTTCGCATCAATGTTGTCCACGTGATGCAGAACGATGGCCTCCGGGGTTTTCGGGAGCACGGGCGAGCCGAATTGATACTCGCCGTGATGGCTGCCGATTAGGTGAAGCAGGTGCAGGCGCACTTCTTCCGATGCCGGTTCCAGCATCAGCCAGCCGGCGGCTTCGTCGCTCTCGATAAGCCGGCGCCAGAGTTTGTTCACGAGTTCGATGCCCAGCGGGATGTGGCCCATGAGTTCGCCGTGCTCGTTGTAGGGCATGGTGAAACCGCTCTCGGCGTAACAGTTCTCCCAGAGCTTGCCGCAGTCGTGAAACAGCACGCCGGTGATGACGAGGTCGCGGTTCACCTGCGGATAGGCGCCGCAAATGGCCGCCGCACAGCGCATCATCTGCGCCGTGTGCTCCACGAGCCCGCCGCGGCGGGCATGGTGATAC